>NZ_LUUM01000013.1:0-17582 GCF_001644125.1 Methylosinus sp. R-45379 | reverse complement strand
CGGCGCCGGCGCCGATGATGCCCGGGCCGCCGCCGCCATAGCCATATCCATAGGAGGGATAGGCGTAGCTGGCCGCGACGACCGGCACGACGACAGCCGTCGCCACCGGAGCCGCGACATAGGCCGTGCGACGCTCATACATCGGATAGTAGGCGGTGCGGCGCTCGATGATGCGACGCACATAGACCGTGCGGTGCTCGATGCGACGCGGCGGGCAGTAATGGGCCGAGCGGCCCGCATGAATGCGACGATAATGGACCTCGTCCGTCGCCGCCGGAAGCGACACGGACGCCACATTCGCCATTCCGACCGGACCGGCCAGAGCGACGCCCGGCGCGGCGATGCCGATCACGGCGCCAGCGGCGCCCAGCAGAGACAACTTCACAACCTTGCTCATACCCAAGCCTCCTCGTGGCTCTCGCCCCCCCTTTCCCGCCGCCCGCAGCGGGCGACAGGAACCTTTCGTCACGGCGCGATCCGCGCCGGCGCAGACGTTCATTCAGTGACGGTAGACGCGACGGCGCAGACGACCAGATGCGCCGGGAGGAGCGCGATCGGTGAAGAGAAGCCAACGCACATATCAGTCCCCCAACTCATCGGTCGCTCAACTCGCGCCTCATTGAAAAATTCCCGATCACGCCGTCGCTCCGCTGAGAGAAGCGCGGCCCAGGTGAAGGGAAACTAAGGCGCGCTTACCGGCCGTCCAGACCATCGAGCGTCAAAAAAAACCCTCCGTTAACGCTCCCGCCGCGCCGGAGGGGCCTCGATATGAAAACTTTTAGTTGTATTGCGCCGCTTTGCGAGGGCGTCCGCCTTTGCCTCTAGAGGCATGGCGTTCAAGGCAAAAAATCCTGACGACATAGCTGCGGTCGCGTTGACAAGCTGTCGGCGACGAGGCATTTTACGACTGTAAGTTGAACATCTGAATCGCCGCCGCCATCCAATGCGCCGATGCGAGGAGCCGATGTCGAAGAGCGCAAAAGCAGCCCCCGCCGAGATGGACGCGCAAGAAGCATCGACGGCTTCTCTCGCCGTCTATATCGCGCAAATGGCGGGCGAGCTGGCGACGATGGCGGACCGGTCCGATCTCACCATGCTCGCCTATTTCCTCAATCTGGCGCGCGTCGAGGCCGAGACGAAATCACGTGAGCGCGCCGCCGACTCGCGCGGCCGCGCATAAAGCCTCAAATCAAGCCAGCGAGACGAGATTGGCGCCGTGGCGCGCGAGCCGCCCGGCGAGATCGAGTTCCAGCAGCGCGGCGTTGACCTCGCGCGCAGGGAGACCAGCGGCGCGCACGAGATCGTCGATGGCGACCGGCGCCGGCCCGAGCAGCGCCATGACGCGCGCGAGCGGATCGACCGTCTCCGCCTCTCGCGCCCGCGCGGCGACGATCGGCGCGATCTCCGGCTGCGGCGCGATGGGAGCGGCGCGCTCATGCATGAAATTCGGCGCCCGCTCCTGCAGCGAGAAGAGATCGTCCATCTCTTCCCAGAACGGCTCCTCCTTGGGCGCGCCCTCCCCTTCGCCGAAGAGATCGCCTTGCCTGCCGGCGCCGGCGGCGAGCGCGCGGGTGACATCGTCCGCCCCGGCGCAGAGAGTGGCGCCCTGGCGCAGGAGATCATTGGTTCCTTCGGCGCGCGGATCGAGCGGCGAGCCGGGAACGGCGAACACCTCGCGGCCCTGCTCCATGGCGAAGCGCGCGGTGATGAGCGAGCCGGAGCGGCGCGCCGCCTCCACGACCACGACGCCGCGCGACAGGCCCGAGACGATGCGATTGCGGCGGGGAAAATCGCGCCCGCGCGGCTCCCATTCGAGCGGCATTTCCGTGACCACCGCGCCGCCGCGCGCGATGATCTCCTCGATCAAGGGGCGATGCTCATTGGGATAGGGCCGCGCATGGCCGCCGGCGAGCACGGCTATGGTTCCCGCCGCGAGGCTGGCGCGATGGGCGGAGAGATCGACGCCGCGCGCGAGGCCCGAGACGATGACGTAATTTTCCCGCGCGAGGCCTTGCGCCAGACGCTCCGCAAAGGTGAGCCCCGCTGCAGACGCATTGCGCGAGCCGACGATGGCGACGCAAGGACGCGACAGAATTTCCGCCGAGCCGCGCAGCGCCAACAATGGCGGCGCCGCTTCTATCGCGCGCAGCGGCTGCGGATAATCGGCGTCGCCGAGCGAGACGAAGCGCACGCCGAGCTTCGCCGAGCGCTCCATCTCGGCGCGCACATCGTCCGGCTCGGCGATGCGGATCATGCGCCCATGGGCGGAACGCGCGAGCAGATCGGGAAGCGCCTCCAACGCCGCCTGCGCGCCGCCGAACCTGTTGACGAGCTGGCGAAAGGTGCGCGGCCCGACATTCTCCGAACGAATGAGCCGCAGCCAATGAAAGAGCTGCTCCTCCGTCAAGCGCGTCGCGGAGGAGGAAGCGCTCATGCCTTCTGCCCGATGCGGCTCTCATTGCCGGAGAGCAGGCGGCGAATATTGTCGCGATGCTTCCACCACAGCAGCGCCGCCATGGCCGCGAAGACGATGGCCTCACGGCCATGGCCGCTCGCCGCGAGAACGAGCGGCGAAGCGAGGCTCGCCGCCAGCGCGGACAGCGAGGAGTAGCGGAACAGAGCGGCCATCGACAGCCAGACGGCCGCGAAAGCGAGGCCCGCCGGCCAGCTGATTCCGAACAGCGCGCCCAAAAATGTCGCGACGCCCTTGCCGCCGCGAAAGCGCAGCCAGACAGGCGCGATATGGCCGATAAAGGCGGCCGCCGCAGCGATGACGGCGCCGTCCGGCGCGATCAGCGCGCCGATGAGCGCGGCGGCGACGCCTTTGAGCGCATCGAGCAGCAGAGTCGCAGCGGCGAGATCTTTACGCCCGGTGCGCAGAACATTGGTCGCGCCTATATTGCCGGAGCCGATCGAGCGAATGTCGGTGGTCCCCGCGAGCCGCGTCAGCAGCAGGCCGAAGGGGATCGAGCCGAGCAGATAGCCGACCGCCAGCGCGCCGAGTTCTGGAAAAGAAGAAAACGCCAAGGAGAAAGACCCGCGCCGCGCGGCCGGCGCCTTTCGCCGAACGCGGCGCGCAAACTAGTCGAGGCCGCCGCTCGCCGCAAGCCGAGCCAAAAGCGGCGCCGAAGCGCGAGACGCCGCGCGCTGGCGCGAAAGCTGCTTCGAAACGCGCCGAAGCTTTGTTTCTCATTTCGATACATTCATTTTCGAGCCGACCATGATCAATTTCGAAAGCCTCGTCGAGCTCATCTATCGCGCCGCCACCGATCCAGATCTCTGGCCGCTCGCGATGCATGAGCTGGCCGCCACGGCGGAAGCCGACGGCGGAATCATTCTCACGCGCCGAAGCGACGCCTGGGTCGGCTGGCGACATTCCCCCGCAATGGTCGGCGTCGACGATTATCTGCGGTCGCCGGCCGGCGCGCGCAGCCAGGCGCCGGTTCGACTGCTCGCCGCCGACCATGCGGGCTTCCTCGACGCCGAAACCGTGTTCACGCCGGAGGAATGGCTCGCCGATCCGGTGATGACGCATTGGGGAACGCCCAATGGGTTGCGCCACGCCGCCGCCACGGCCATGCCCATGCCCACGGGGGATTTCGTGGTGGTCCATATCAGCCGTCGCGTCGGCCAGCCGGCCTTCGCGGCCGCCGATATCGCCCGTCTCGACGCGTTTCGTCCGCATCTCGCGCGCGCCGGCTTTCTGGCGGCGCGCTGGCGGCTCGAGCGGCTGCGCGTCGCCACCGAGGCGCTGTCGCTGATCGGCCTCCCTGCAGCCGCTCTCGACTCGCGCGGCCGCGCCCTGGCCGCCAATTCGCTCATCGAGAAGATGACGCCTCATGTCAAATGGCTGCCCGACGACCGCGTCGCTCTCGCCGACTCCGCCGCCAATGGCATGCTGCGGCGCGCGCTCGCCGATGTGTCGAGCCTCGCTGCGACGACGGCGCGCTCCTTTCCGGCCCGCGGCCGCGACGGCGACGCCGCGGTCGTCCATCTCATTCCGATGGCGGGAGAATCGCGCGATCTATTCGACGGCGGATGCGCGCTTCTGGTGGTCGCGCCCGTCGCGCTCCGCCATGCGCCCGACGCCGCGGTGATCCGCGGCCTCTTCGATCTCACCGCCGCCGAGGCTTGCGTCGCCAGCGGAATCGTCTCGGGCCTGTCGCTGGAACAGATCGCCCGCCGTCAGGGCACGACGCCCGCGACCGTTCGCAGCCAGCTCAAGAGCGTGTTCGCCAAAACCGGCGTCGGCCGACAGTCCAGCCTCGTCGCGCTGCTGGCGAGCCAGCTCAAGCCGCCCTATCAGCGGAAAGAATAGAGCCGCGATCCGCTCCCCGTCCCGTGCTAGCTTCGCGACCCATGTCGCGCGCCGGCCGCCTCTTCGAACTCTTGCAGCTCCTGCGCGAGCGCCGACGCCCGGTCAGCGGCGCCGAGCTCGCGCGCGCGGCCGGCGTCTCCTTGCGCACGCTCTATCGCGACATCGCCGCGCTGCAGGCGATGGGCGCGGAGATCGAGGGCGAGCCCGGCGTCGGCTATGTCCTGCGGCCCGGCTTTCTGATGCCGCCGCTGATGTTTTCCGAGGAGGAGATCGAGGCGCTGGAGCTCGGCGCCAAATGGGTGGCGCAGCGCACCGACGACGGACTTTCGCGCGCCGCGCAGAGCGCGATGGCGAAAATATCCGCCGTTCTCCCGCAAGGTCGGTCGCGCACGTCGGACGACGCGCTGATCGTCGGCCCGCCTTGGTCGCGCGCGCATGTCGCCGAGCTGAAGCTGCTGCGTCGCGCGCTGCGCGAGGAGCGCAAGTTCGCCATCTCCTACGCCGACGGCAAGGGCGCGCGCACGCGGCGCGTCGTCTGGCCGGTGGCGCTCGGCTTTTTCGAATCCGCCCGCGTGCTCGTCGCCTGGTGCGAGCTGAGAGGCGATTTTCGCCATTTCCGCGCCGATCGCATAGAGGCGGCGGAAATGCTGGAGGAGCGCCCGCCGCGCCGACGCCAGACGCTGCAAAAGCAGTGGCGGCGCTCGATGCTGACAGAATCTGACAGCGTGTCGGCTTATGGACGTGTCGCGTCCCCGACCGCGAAAGGAGATTCCATGTCGAAGATCGTTTTCTACACCAATCCGCAATCGCGCGGCATGATCGTGCATTGGCTGCTCGAGGAGATCGGCGCGCCCTATTCCATCGAGATCGAGGACTATGGGACCACGATCAAATCGCCCGAGTACCTCGCCATCAACCCTATGGGCAAGGTGCCGGCGATCCGCCATGGCGACAAGGTGGTGACGGAAGCCGCGGCCATTTGCGCCTATCTCGCCGACGCCTTTCCGCAGGCCGGCCTCGCGCCGCCGACGGCCGAGCGCAGCGCCTATTATCGCTGGCTGTTCTTCGCCGCCGGCTGCGTGGAGCCGGCGATGAGCAATCATTCCGTCGGCTGGGACCCGGCCGCGGACAGGCAGCGGAGCTTCGGCTACGGCTCCTACGCCGCCGTGATGGACACTCTGGCGAAAGCGCTGGCGGGGCGGCGCTACATCGCCGGCGATGCCTTCAGCGCGGCCGATGTCTATCTCGGCTCGATGATCGGCTTCGGCATGCGCTTCGGCGTGCTGGAGAAGCGGCCGGAGTTCGAGGCCTATTGGGCCGGCCTGGAGAATCGCCCGGCGCGGCTGCGCGCCCTCGAGCACAATGAGAAGCTCGCCGCGCGGCAGGCCTGGGCGCCGGCCTGAGCCGGGGCGGGACGGCCCCGCCCCCGATGATTTCTGTCGAGAGCTCGGCGCAGGCGGCAATTTTTACGGGCGGAGCGGTTGGCCATGCGCTAGAAAGCTGCGGGGCGAAAGCGCCATCGAAGCGACAGAGATGACGGAACCAGAACGCAGACCGCGCCCGCGCGCCTTCCGCCTCGACGGCGAGCAGATCGTTCCCCCCAAGAGCGCGAAGCCGCTGGAGGCGGAACGATCCCAGCCCAGCGTCTTCGAGGCGCAGATCGACGTCTTCGCGCTCGAGGCCGAGGCGGCGCCGCGCGGTTTCGTCGAGGAGGAGAAGGCGATCGAGGCCGCGCAGAAGCGCGGCGTGCTGCGCAGCATGCTGGTCTCCTGGGGCGGATTGTTCATCTCGGCCGTGGCGGGGCTGCTGTCGCTGGCCGGCGGCATGTGGCTCACCAATCTGGTCGAGGATCTCTTCGCGCATTCGGCCATGCTTGGAACTGTCGGGCTCGCGCTCGCCGGCCTGGCGCTCGTCGCCGCCGCGGCGATGCTGACCAAGGAGATCGCCGCCATCGCGCGGCAGAATCGCATCGCCAAGCTGCATATCGCCCTCGCCGATGCGCGGCTGCGCGACGACATCAAAGCCGCGCGCGAGCATGTGAAGGAGCTGTGCAAGCTCTATGAGGACCGCCCCGAAACCGGCCGGGCGCGCGCGCTGGTGCTGGAATTCTCGCAGCAGATCATCGACGGGCGCGATCTCGTCGATCTCGCCGAGCGCCATCTCGCGCATCCGCTGGACGCGCAGGCGCGGCGCGAGATCGCCGACGCCTCCAAGCGCGTCTCCATCGTCACCACGGTCAGCCCACGCGCGCTGCTCGACGTGCTGTTCGTCGCTGCGCAGGCGATAAGGCTGATGCGCCGCATCGCCGAAATCTATGGCGGACGGCCGGGAATGCTGGGCTTCTTCAAGCTCGCGCGCTCGGTCGGCGCGCATCTCGCCATCACCGGCGGGCTCGCCATCGGCGATTCGCTGCTGCAGCAGGTGGTCGGCCATGGCATCGCCGCCAAGCTCTCCGCCAAGCTCGGCGAGGGCGTGCTCAACGGTCTATTGACCGCGCGCGTCGGCCTCTCGGCCATGGCGGTCTGCCGGCCCATGCCCTTCAGCGCCGAAAAGCCGCCCGGCGTCGCCGATGTGGCGCCTTTCTTGTTCGGCGACCGCAGCAGCGGCGGCTGACGATATGGCGGCGCGGATTTTCCCTCTCGAGAAGACAAACGGATGAAGATCACCACCTGGAACATCAATTCCGTGCGCCTGCGCATGCCGATCGTCGCGCAATTCTTGAAGGAGCACGCGCCGGACGTCATCTGCCTGCAGGAGACCAAGTGCCGCAACGCCGAATTTCCCTATTCGGATTTTCGCGCGCTCGGCTATGAGCATTTCGCCATCAATGGCCAGAAGGGCTATCACGGCGTCGCCATCGTCTCGAAACAGCCGCTGGAGCTGCTGGAGACGCGCGATTTCTGCGAGAAAGGCGACGCGCGCCATGTGTCGGTCGGCGTCCCCAATGGCGGAGCGCCGGTCACGATCCATAATTTCTACGTGCCGGCCGGCGGCGACGAGCCCAATCGCGAGATCAATCCGAAATTCGCCCATAAGCTCGATTTTCTGGACGAGATGGCGGAATGGATTCAGCGCGACCGCGTGACGGACGGCCGCGTCGTGCTGGTCGGCGACCTCAATATCGCGCCGCTGGAGCAGGACGTCTGGAGCCATAAGGCGCTGCTCCAAGTGGTGAGCCACACGGCCATAGAGGTGGAGAAGCTCGGCCGCGTGGTCGAGGCCGGGCGCTGGATCGACACCATGCGCCGCTTCGTGCCCAAGGAGGAGAAGCTCTATACGTGGTGGAGCTATCGCGCCTCGGATTGGGAGAAATCCGACCGCGGCCGCCGGCTCGATCACATTTGGGCGAGCGAGGCGCTCTCCGGCGCGCTCGAGCAGATGCATGTGCTGCGCGAGGCGCGCAATTGGACGCGCCCCTCCGACCATGTGCCGGTGACGATCTCACTGGCGGTCTAAGACGCGTCAGGCGTTGACCTGCGCTCGCAGCTCCGAGAGCGAGGAGAAGCGCCGCACGCGGCCCTCGCCGCGAATCTCGACCGAGCCGTCGGAAAACATCACATAGAGCGCGCCGCCATTCTCATAGCGGTCGACCTCGACCGGCTCCGCCTCGACATAGCGCTTGGGCGCATAGGCCTCGAAGCCAGGCGGCGGCGCCATGGCGGTCGGCGGGGCCATCGCCGGCGGCGGCTCCATCTCCGGCGCGGGGGCCGGCTGAGAAGTCACGGGCGCCGGCGCGATGCGCGCCGCCTGCGGAGCGAATGTCGCGAGCGCATGGTCGAGACGCGACAGAGCGGCGACGATCGCCAAAGTCACCACGCCGCCCGAGAGAGCCACCGCGCCCGAGATGAACAGGCTCCAGCCGCGCTCGATCTGGATCTTGTCCCAGCCTTCGAACATCGCCGCCACGCCCCAAGTCGTGAGCGCGACGCCGAGCCCCAAGACGCCCCAACGCGTCAGCCGAAAGAACCAGACGCTCCGCATGTTCCGCCTCTTCCTCTCGCATGGCGACCGTGCAACCGGCGACGAGATCACGCGCGAGAATCGTCGCCCGCCATCTGTTAGCACGCCCGCTCGCGGGTCGCGCCGACGGTTTTCGCCAAGCATTCCATGCACGCATTCCGCGCGAGAATTCCGGCGCGAGTGTGGAGAAACGCCGCACGCGCCGTGACCGGCTCCCAAAGATGATATTCAACCCTTTAGAAAACAATATTTCTGCGTCGTAACGTCACATGGAATTCGGTGACGCCGATACAGACATCAATAATGGAGACCAATGTCTCCAGGAGGAAAGTCGGCAACGATCCGCCTATCTCAGGGGAGTCGAAACCATGGATACGCGCTCATCGAGGCGTAATATATTCGCACTGAGCTTTCTATTCGCTTTGGCGACAGCGGGTTCTGCTTTCGCGCATGGCGGGGTAAAGCTCGAGCAGGACGAATGCGTGACGACAGTTGGTCCGGTGAAGGTGCATTTCATCGGCTATCAGCGAAAAGGCGAGCCGGAGGAGTTCTGCGACGACATCGCCCGGACCGGCCCGACGGTGATCGCGCTCACGGCCATTGATTCCGGTCGCCAGCCGGATTCCTACATGGCCCAGAATCGGGAGGCCGCTGCGCCTGCCGGCCCGGCCGTGGATGTACGCGACATCGCCATTGGCGTGCGCATCGTCAAGGACGGAAGCGACGCCGCGGCGCCGGAGTTCTACGCGCCGCCGAAGATTCATAACAACGCCACCATGACCTTCGAGCATGACTTCAAGGAGGCGGGAAATTATGTGGCCATCATCACCGTCGCCGATCGCGACGGGCATGAGTGGAGCTCGCGCTTTCCCTTCCGCGTCGGCGTGCTCAGCCTGTGGAACACGATCGAATATGTCCTCTACGGGATCGGCTTCCTCGGACTGACCGCCGGTCTGTGGCTGGTGGCTTGGCGGCGCGGAGCGCAGCCGGAGCAGACCGCCCTCCATCAGGCGGAGTGACCACAGCTTGCAGGCGAAACGACCACAGCCCGTCCGATCGAAGATCGGGCGGGCTTTTTTCGCGCCCGGAATGCGCTTGTCGTCCGAGCTTTGCACGAAAATTGTTAGACTGCGGTCGTGCGAGATTGCTTGGAGCCCTGCCGGGTTCTAGGTAGAGGCGAGCGGAGAATGCTGCGCTCGCGAACCCAAGTCAGGAGCAAGGATTATGACCTTCACCCTTCCCGACCTTCCCTACGCCTATGATGCGCTGCAGCCCTATTTGTCGAAGGAATCCTTCGAGTATCATCACGACAAGCATCATGCGACCTATGTCACCAACGCCAATAATCTGATCAAAGGCACCGAGTTCGAGGGCAAGCCGATCGAGGAGATCATCGTCGCCTCCTACGGCAAGAACGTGCCGATCTTCAACAATGTGGCGCAGATCTACAACCACTCCGAATATTGGAAGTGGCTGAAGCCCAATGGCGGCGGCGCGATTCCCGCCAAGGTCGAGAAGGCGATCGTCGAGTCCTTCGGCTCGGTCGACAAGTTCAAGGAAGAGTTCCAGACCCAGGGTCTCGGCCAGTTCGGCTCGGGCTGGGTGTGGCTCGAGATCAAGGACGGCAAGCTCGCCGTGCGCAAGACCCCGAACGCCGAGAACCCGCTGGTGTTCGGCGCCAAGCCGCTGCTGGTCGCCGATGTGTGGGAGCACGCCTATTACATCGACTACCGCAATCGCCGCGCCGACTTCCTCAAGGCCTTCCTCGAGCATCTCGTGAACTGGGAATATGTCGAGGAGCTCTACGAGGCCGCGACGAAGTAAGACAGTTTCATACGGCGGCGGCGCGATGCGTCGCCGCCGTCAAATAATCTTCTCACTGTCCTCTCGTCGAGAAGTTCAGTGCGCGCGCGGCAAATGCCAAAGCGCCACGAGGATGATTGCGGTCGCGAAGATCGTCAGGCCGCCGAGCCTCGCGGTCACGCGCAATTCGAACGCGCGAAGGTCGGAGCGCAGGATCGATAGGTCGCGCTCGCGATTTGTCGCCTCGGCCATTTACGTCAAGCTCGCGCAGAACCTCTGAATTTTCGTGCAGGCGTCCTCGAGCGTCGCATTGGACGCCGCATAGGAGACGCGGAAATTCGGTCCCGTGCCGAAGGCCGAGCCCTGCACCACGGCGACGCCCTCCGCCTCCAGCAGAGCGGTGACGAAATCGACGTCGCTCGCGATCACCTTGCCCTCCGGCGTCTTGCGGCCGATCGCCTCCTTGCAGGAGGGGAAGACATAGAAGGCGCCCTCGGGCGACGGGCATTGCAGATATTTCGCCTGGCCGAGCATGGAGACGACGAGATCGCGCCGCTCCTGGAACGCTTTGCGGAACACGGCGAGATGATCCTGCGGACCTTCCAGCGCCGCGAGCGCCGCCCATTGCGCGATTGAGCAGGCGCCGGAGGTCTGCTGGCCCTGCAGCATATCCATCGCCTTGATGAGCGGCGCCGGGCCGGCGGCGAAGCCGATGCGCCAGCCGGTCATCGCATAGGCTTTGGAGACGCCGTTCATCGTCAGCGTGCGGTCGAACAGGCCGGGCTCGACCTGCGCGATGGTGGCGAATTTGAAATCGCCATAGACGAGATGTTCATAGATGTCGTCGGTGAGAATATGCACCTGCGGATGGCGCAGCAGCACTTCGGCGACTTGGCTGAGCTCGTCATGCGTATAGGCCGCGCCGGACGGGTTGGAGGGCGAGTTCAGCACCAGCCATTTGGTGCGCGGCGTAATGGCGCGCTCGAG
Organism: Methylosinus sp. R-45379; assembly: GCF_001644125.1. Taxonomy (NCBI): domain Bacteria; kingdom Pseudomonadati; phylum Pseudomonadota; class Alphaproteobacteria; order Hyphomicrobiales; family Methylocystaceae; genus Methylosinus; species Methylosinus sp. R-45379. The sequence continues at coordinate 6,514 of NZ_LUUM01000013.1, read as the reverse complement.
GTCCGCCGCCTGCAGCTTGAAGCCATGCTCCATCGTCGTGTCGACGAAGACAGTGGTTCCGCCGCAAATGGCGACCATCTCCGGATAGCTGACCCAATAGGGCGCCGGGACGATCACCTCGTCGCCGGGATTGATCGTCGCCAGAAAGGCGTTGAAGAGGATGTGCTTGCCGCCGGTGGCGACGATGACGTCCGAGGCCTTGTAGTCGAGGCCGTTCTCGCGCTTGAACTTCTTGGCCACCGCCTCGCGCAGCTGCGGAATGCCGAGCACCGGCGGATAGCGCGTCTCGCCGCGGCGGATCGCCTCGACGGCGGCGTCGCAAATATGCGTCGGCGTGTCGAAGTCCGGCTCGCCAACCGAGAGCGAGATGACCTCCCTGCCCTGCGCTTTGAGGTCACGCGCCTTCTGCGTCACGGCGATCGTGGCGGAAGGTTTCACGCGTGACAAAGCGTCGGCGATGAAGGCCATTTGGGGAGCTCCTCTGGGCATGTGTGCGGTGCACAATCAGATCGAAGATAGACGCGGCGGACGTGCGGGGCAATCGAAAATCAGCCCGCCGCCCCCGCGTCGAAACGAAGCGCTTAACCTCTCCTCCGTAGAATTGCGACGCTCGGCTTCACCTCGAGCCGTGGAGAGGCGCGGAACATGTGGGAAAAGCTGCGCAGCGGCGATTGGCTCGACGAAGAGCGTCTGCGCGTCTATCCGGCGATGCTGCTGCTGCTCTCGGTCGGCTGCGTCGCCGCCGTGCTGATGACGGCGCAGGGCCGCTTCGACGCCAATGGCCATCCGCTGGGCACGGATTTCAGCCAAGTGTGGGTCGCCGGCCGCGAGACCTTGCGCGGCCATCCGGAACAGCCCTTTGATCTTGCCCGCCACATCGCCGAGCAGCGCGCCGAATTCGGCGCCGGCAGCGACGTCTATGGCTGGCATTACCCGCCCTATTTCCTCGCGCCGGCGACGGCGCTCGCACATCTTCCCTATCTCGAAGCGCTCGCCGTCTGGCAGATGACGACGCTCGCCCTCTATCTCGTCGCCGTGCTCGCGCTCATGCATGGCGGCGCGGCGCCCCCCGGGCGCGTCGCGCTGCTCGCGCTCGCCTTTCCGGCGACGCTCGTCAATCTCGGCCATGGGCAGAACGGCTTTTTGACCGCGGCCCTGCTCGGCTTCGGCTTTCTGGCGCTGCCGCGCCGGCCGGCGCTCGCCGGCCTCTGCTTCGCGCTGCTCGCCTATAAGCCGCAATTCGCGCTCGCGCTGCCGGTCGCGCTCATCGTCGGCGGCCATTGGCGCGCGCTCGCTTCGGCCGCCGCCTCGCTCCTCGTGATGACGCTCGCCAGCCTCTTCTTCTTCGGCCCAGAAAGCTGGATCGCCTTTGTTCAGAATCTCGACGTCACGCGCGATCTCGTCGTCGAACGCGGCGCGGCCGGCTTTCCGAAAATCCAGAGCGTCTTCGCAGCGGCGCGCCTGCTCGGCGCCGATATAGCGACGGCCTATGCCGCGCAGACTCTGGCCACGGCGACGACTCTCGCCGCGCTCGTCTGGCTGTGGCGCAGCGGCGCCGATTATCGCGCCAAGGCCGCCGGCGCGATCGTCGCGACATTCCTCACGACGCCCTATTGTCTCGACTACGATATGACGGCGCTCGCGCCCGCCTTCGCGCTGCTCGTCTCCTTTGGGCTCGAACGCGGCTTCGGTCCCTATATGAAAAGCGCTCTCACCGCGGCTTTCATCATTCCGCTCGCGGCGCGCCCCGTGGCAACGGCGACGTCTCTGCCTCTCGGCGCGATCACAATGGCCGCATTGTTCGCGATAATTCTGTCAAATTCGCGCGAGGCATGTTTTCGCCACGCAGGCGCCACTGCGTCGCTACGATCGACGGCCTGACGACCACAAAAAATTCATCTCGCGAAAAAAACCGGCGCCCGCTGCTCGAGGCGTGAAACTTTTTGGCCGGCGCCGCCGTTTATCATTCGCCGAGCGATCGTGGGAGCGGTCGCGACGCGTCGGACGTTCGGGGGAGCGTCCCGGAGAGGGTGCGTCATGTCGTTGGTGGATAAGTTCGAAAACCGCATGGAGCCGGCTTTTACGCATAGCTTCGATCCGGAATCGGCGCGGCGTCAATTCAGGGTTTCTCTTTTCCTGGTCGCGGCAATGGCGCTCGCCGCCTTTATCCTGGGCTTCGCTCTGCCGCTCAACGCCCCACGCAGCTCGCCGCCGACGCCCGCCGTCTCCTCCGACGCGAGCGATTTTTCCGGTCGCCTTCTCTCTTTGGATTCGGCCGACTGAGCATAAAGAAGCGCGGCCCGGCAATGGCCGAACCGCGCGTCAGACGTCTACGTCTCCAGGGTCACTTCATATCCATGGACTTGTGATCGTGATGGTCGTGATGGTCGTGGTGGTGCTCTTCAGCGCCGCCGGCCGGAGACGTCGTGCCGCCTTCCGGATGTGCCTTTTCCCATCGCTGCATCGCCTCGGCGTCATGCGCATGCTTGGCGTCGGGCGCATCGACCGCCGCGTCGACCGTCACTTCACCCGCCTTCTCGAAGACGAGAACGAGTTCCATGCCCCAGCCGACGGGGTTGATCTTCTTGACCTCGGCGAGCACGACATGCGCGCCTTCGGGCGAGAGCGTCGTCGTCTTATTGGCCGCGATGGCGATGCCGCCTTCCGCGATGGTGTGCTTGGCGTCGGCGTGCAAGGTAACCTTGCCGACGTTCGGCGATTTCACCGCAATGAGCTTGTCGGCGCCGCCCTTATTGTGGACGAATGCGTAGAAATAGGCAGTGGTCTCGCCGTCCTTGGGCGCACGCACCCAGGGATGCTCGATCGTCAGCTTGCCGAGCTCATATTCATGAGCCTGCGCCGCGCGCATCGGAGCCAAAACGCCGCACGCCGCGCCGCCCAATAGAGCGCCGCCAGCCGCCAACAGATCACGCCGCTTGATCATCATGTGCGTTCTCCCTTACTTGCCCGACGAAAGCTCGTCGGCTGCATTCGTCGCTCTTTTCTCGGCGAGGCTCTCGCGGCCCCGTTCCGCCGCATCGCGACCATGCGACGAATTGCGCGCAACTCCTTCGCCGCTCAGTGCTGATGCGGCGAGACATAGACGATCGGCTCTTTCGCGGTCAGCGTGATCTGCGCCTTCAGCAGCGAGACCGCGCCGTCGTCGGTCCCGAAATGGCGGAAGCGGGCTCGAACATAGCCGGAGCGATCGATCAGAAAATGACCTTCCGGAATCTCATTGATGACCGGCTCGTCGAGATAATGATTGATGAGAGAATAAGTGAGCTCTGTGGCGTCTGGATGGCTCGGCGTCAGCGCGCTCGGATCATTCGGGCATTCGCCGAAATAATCGGTGACATGATGCGCGCCCATCGCCTTCACCGTCTCGGCGGCGACTTTCAGACTCGCGACACGATCGGCGAAATCCACATCCTCCGGCTTGCACCGCGCGAAGGAGACGAGCGTCGGCACGCCGCGCAGCTTCTCGAGGTCGTCGATCTCGCCCTTGGGATCGTCCAGCGCGAAATTGGGCGCGACGAGCCAAGGGATGACGCCCTTGGGACTCAGGAAGCGCGACTGGTTGGAATTCGACAGAACGGTGAGAAAATTGATGAGGTCCCAGCGCTCGTCCTCGGTGACCGCATCGCCGAAGGCCGGCATGACGCCGCTCTGTCCGCCATAGGTCAGCCAATGGAAAATATCGCCGAGCGTATGCGTCGCGACATGCGGCGCGGTGAGATCGGCGGGCGCCACGCGCAGACCCTTGGCCATGGGTCCATTGCCCTCGCCGGTGACGCCGTGACAGGCGATGCAATTGGCCTGGAAGGTCTCATAGCCGCGCTTCACCGATGCCGCCGTGTAAGCGATGGGCGGGTCGGTATAGGTCTCTGGATAGGCCTGCACCGACAGTGAGACCGTGCCGCAGACCACCGCCGCCAGCGCCAGCGCCGAGGTCGAATATTTTCGCCAATCGCGGAGCTGCGGCAAAGGCGTGAGCCCCACGGCCGCGACGAGCGCCGGCCCGAACCACGCGAGGCCGGCGACGACCGCCAGCGCCGCTCCGGCGACGCCCCATTGCCAAGTGGGATCGATCCAGGGCGTGACCTTGAGGCCCCATGTGCCGGCCCAAGTCACGCGGAAAGGAAGCGGCCAATAGACGTTCGTCTCATGCGCCGCCGGCGTGATGGTGGCGATCCAGCCTGCGATGAACAAAAGGCCGAGCGCGCACGCGCCCTCGATGCCGCCGATCTTGCTGTACCAGGCGAAATCGAAGCCCTTCTTGGACTCGGCGAGCGTCAGATAGCGCGCGAGCGAGAGAGCGAGCAGCAGCGCTGCGCAGAGCAGAGCCAATTTGACTGTGAGCAGTCGTCCGTAGGGCGTCGCCAGCATGAAGCCGAAGCTGCCGACCGTCTCCCATGCCAGGATGAGGCCGCTGATCAGCACGATCAGCATCGCGCCCTTGGCGATCATCGACCAGCGCTCGGCGAGACGCCAGGCGACCTCCGGCGGCTTTCCGCGGCCGGTGAACATCCAGTAGACGAGGCCGAGCAGGCCGCCGATCCAGGTGAGGCCCGCCAGTGTGTGGAAGGGGAAGCTCAGCTGCGTGTAGATCGGCAGGCTGTCGTCCACCGCATGGCCAGTGACAGACACGACCGCGAGCACGGCGAGCCCGAGCGCGAGCGTCGCGCGATCGAGCCAGAGATTGGAGATCCGCAGGCGCACCAGCGTCGCGACAGTGAAGACCGCCGCGAGAATCTGCGTCGCCACCCAGGCCTTTCCGATCACCGTGCCGGAAATGAACTGCAGCAGCGCGTCGGCATCGACCGGACGGCCGGCGGGGATGATGGCGCGCGCCGTCGCCACGATGAGGCCGAAGCCGAACAGCAGGCGCAGGACCGCGGCGCCCGCGATCGCTTTTTTGAAGCGCTCGCCGTCCTCCTCTACGAGGCGCGGCAGCAGCAATAGTCCGACGGCGAGAGCGGAAAGAACGCTCTCCACGAAGCGAAGCGTCGCCAATTCCATTGATTTCGACTTCCGTTACGCTCGCGAGCACGGCGCGGCGCCCCGCCGATCGGCGCCGCCCGACATTTTTTAAAGCTGCTCTGAGCCAGACTTAGTGAGCGTCCACCGTGAACTCGTATTTCCCCTCGACGATGTGGCCATCCGAGGAGAGAACGCGATATTTCACGACATATTTGCCCGCCGCCAGATCTGGCGCGTCGAGCGTCAGCTCGCGCGGCTTGTCGGGCGCGCCCTTCGCGCCTTCGACGACGGTCTTGCCATTGGCGTCGAGGATCGCGATCGTCGAATAATTGGGCTCGACGCCGCCGCCGAAGCGCAGCTTCACGAGCTTCGGCGAAGCGGCGACGTGATCCTTCGCCGACGGAGAAGCGTCGACCAGAAAGGAATGAGCGAAGGCCGCGCCGGCGCTCATGCATAGAAATGCCGCCACGAGGCCGGCTCCGAACGTCGTCTTCATCGTCGCTCCTCCCATATTATTTGCTTTTCGTATCATGATCTGGTCGGTCGGCCGCATCCGTTCAAGACGGTCGCGTTCACGACGACTTCAGCGCATCAGCAGGATCGGCAGCCTTCGGCTTGGTGTGGCTATGGCGCCAATAAGCGCCGACCATCAGCGCGATCAGCACGACGCCGAGCGCCTGCGGCACGAAGGACCACAGCGTCTGGCCGACCATGAATTTGAACTGCTGGGTCTCTTTCTCGCCATTCGCTCGGGTGAGCGTCACATAGCCGATGAAATGACCCTTTTCGGTGAATTTGTGCTCGAAATTGAAGGTGCCGGTCCTGTAGAGCTTCGGCGGCAGATGAATGATGGTGAGCGGCTCGAGATCCGTATTGGCCGAGATCGGCGTCAGCGGATCGCGAATGATGCGCAGCTCGAGCGGCAGATCGCGAAAATCCGGATTGGCGATATCGAAAGTGAAGATGATCCGGCCGACGATGGGAATATGGTCGCAATATTGATCGCGTGCGCCTTCGGCCTCATAGGCCGTGATGTGGATCATGTCATAGCCGAACATGACCATGCACATATTGTCCATGACCATCGCTTCCGGTCCGTCGCCGCCGGCGCGAGCCGGAGTAGCGGCAAAGGACGCGAAGAACAGCGCAAGCGCCAATAGACACGGTCTCACGGATCGGACGATCATCGCTTTCCTTCCTCCCGACCACGCGCGCCTCTAGGGTCGCCGCGTCGTCTTTTTTTTGCTTCGAGCTTCGAGAGAGCGAGATCGCCTCGCCCTCGCTTGTCCCGATTTTTCTTAGTGCAAAAAGGAATCGATTTGAAATCGCTATTTCGTCGACTTGCCGCAGCCCAGCTCATTCGTGCGAGACCGCCGCCAGAGTGAGACTCTATGGATAAATTCTATGCGCGTTCGGGCGCGGACGCGACAATTTCTCCTGCGTCCAAACGCCGCATATATCGCATTGCGATATAAATGCTGCGTTCTTGCTCCGGGACACGAAGCGCCCGAAGCGCAAAAAGAAACCGGCC
>NZ_LUUM01000012.1:0-1206 GCF_001644125.1 Methylosinus sp. R-45379 | reverse complement strand
ACCCAATTGTCGGCATGTTCGACTCGCTCGTCTCGTGGGGCGGCGGCGGCATCAATGTGATCTGCGATAGCTACGCGGGCAACTACGGCAACTGCGTGTTTATTCAGCCGCAGTCTACCCTCTATTGCCCCGGCTCTGCGCATTCGATCCACCTGTCTGGTCGGGTATCCGGCGGCACGTCAGGCTATCTCAATCTCCTCGTCTTTGTCCGCCCCTCATCGGGGATTCCGATCGTAACGGATAAATTCCCCGAGACGGTCCCGGGGCCTAACATCGCGACTCAATACGCGTTCCACTCGAGTCACGAGGTCGGCAATGTAACGCTCATCCAACCGGACTTCGAACCTACGACGTCAAATGTCAAAGTAGCCTTGCCGAACGGCGCCTACTTCTTCACGCCCGATGGCCTGACGGGCGAATTGTCAAACATAGGCTACGAGTGGATGCGTTCGGGGGAATCTTACGTCGACAACAACATGAAGCTCAGGGGCAACACGTCGACTGTAACGTTTGTTCCGCACGCGGGGACGAGCCCTCCGGCTCCGATCGGGACCAATGCCGGCAATCTGTCCGGTTCCGTGTCATTCGGCTCCGGGACGTCGCCAGCGGCGGGCCAAATGCTCGATATCGCGTTTAGCGTCTACCAAGGGCCGAACTATCGTGTCGCGCTGACCCCCCTTAACGCAGAGACTGTGGCCCTTGGGCTCTACGCAATCAAAGCAGGGGACTATATCAGGATATGCGCAGCCAATGCGCCGGCGGCGTCTCAGCCGAATACAACATACGCATTTGACTACTTGGTCACGTTCCTTTCCTGATGCCAACCGCAGGCTTGAAGCGGCGCATCAATTACTGACGCCGCCGCGCCAACGCCATAGCCTAGGCGCACCGAAGGCCGGATGGGTAATTAACTTTGAAGCCGTCGCTGGAATACCATAAATCAGCGATGCAGTGAGCGCAGCCGCGATCAGGTAGCCCATCGGGAGTGAAAGTGGAAATGGCGGAAGCACGGAAGCGGCAGTAAACACAACGCTTTGTGCCAAGTATATTTTGAGCGTATGCGTGCCTATAGATGCGAGATGCTTGCCGAGGGCCTTATGGCAAAAGTGGACATGCGTTGCGACGGCAAGCCGCAAAAACGAGATCGTTCCCGCGAACCAGACAAATGTCATGAGACATATCTGCCAGCAACTATCGGTGCCCCAA
>NZ_LUUM01000011.1:0-24565 GCF_001644125.1 Methylosinus sp. R-45379 | reverse complement strand
GCTCGTTTCGTTTCAGGCGCCTTTGGTTGCGAAGGCGCCTAGGGGCTGGCGAATGCCGGTCCGGCGCGTCGCCGGCGGCGGAAGAAGGCGGGCTGGCCCGCCTCGCCTCACTTGATCTTGGTTTCCTTGAACTCGACATGCTTGCGCACGACGGGATCATATTTCTTGAACACGAGCTTCTCGGTCTTGGTGCGGGCGTTCTTCTTCGTCACATAGAAGGTGCCCGTGTCGGCCGTCGACAGAAGCTTGATCTTGATCATGGCGGATTTGGCCATTGCCGTCAGTCCTGAACTTGTGAGGGGACACTCTCGCTCCGGTCCCGATCCTCACGAACCCGGCGGCGAATTGGCCGGCACCATAAGGACGCGGGCGCCTTTGTCAAGGCGGGCGGCGGCGCGCGATCTCGCCAAATTCACTCGTTATGGGGCATTTCGGTTCATATTCGGCGATAGTTTCGGCGTCGGAGACGCAAATGCCCGATATTTCGATTTCGACCGAAGCGCTGGACAAGCTCTTCCGAACCTTCGACGCGCTGGTCGGGGTCGGGCGCGCCGATTCCAGCGGCGCCATTCCCGCCCTTCTTTGGGCGAGTCGCTGCTATTCGACGACGGCCGCTGGCGAGACCATCGAGCATGGCGCGGGATTCTATATGCACTGCGCCGAGTCGGTCGATGATCGGATGGTGTTCGTCGAAACCGCGCGGGGCCGAGTCGGCGTCGGTCCGACGCGTCTGTTCGGACAGGGCGTCCATCACATTTTCTTCATCGACGGGCGCTTCGGATGGCTTTCGGAATGATGGGTCACCGCGCCGGACAGCCGCCGCCCGCGCGCCAGCGTTTCAGGCAGGCGCTATCCTGCGGCTGCACGAGCGGGACGAACCATTGCGCCTGTTGGCCGGCGATCAGCTGGCTCTGATCGATCCAGGTCCCGACCGCCGGAATCTCCGTCTGATAACGCACCTCCGCCGCGCCGGGCGCGGCGGTGAGGGTCGGTGTGGAGACGACCGGCTCCGGCCCGTAGATTCCTGCCGCCGTGGCGTCGCCGGCGCGACGGCCGCCGCTCACCAGCCACAGCTGATTCTGCTTCGCGGCGGCATAGGGGAAGAAATCCGCGCGGCCGGTCGGCGGGTCGGCGACGCTGAACAGCGCCGAATCGATCTCGACCTTCAGCGGGGAGGGCGTGCCGGCCGGTGCGGCGAGAATATCGGTCCGCTGCACGGCATAGAGCGCGCCGAGCTCCGGCGTCGCCAGCTCCTCCGCCGTGGCGAGGCCGATGCGGCCGAGCGGGGTCTCGATGACGGCGATCTCGTCGCCCGGCGTCGCCCAGCCGCGCGCTGCGCCTGGATGAGTCGCGCGATAGCGGCCGAGAATCGTTCCCTCCGGCCCTGCGAGAGCGACGGTATGAAAGACGCGCTCGCCGGCCCGCTCGGGATAGCTCCCCGCCACATAGGCTCTATGGGCGCGGGCGAGCGCGGCGAGGGCGCGCTCGAAAGGGCCGTCTCGTTCTTCGGAGCGGGATTTTATCTCCTCGGGCGCGAGGCCAGAGGGGAGAGCGGACAGCTCGGGAAGGACGGTCAGCGCGGCCTTCGGCGGTTTTGCCTTCTCCATCAGCGACGGCCCCTCCGGCCATTGCGCGGCGACCAGCGTCGCCTTGCGTCGGGTCTTCGTGGCGTTGGCGTCGATAGGGCTGCGATGCAGCGCGAGCCAGGGCGCGTAGAGTTCCGGCCGCCGCAGGGCGAGCCGCTCGGCTCGGGGCGCGTCAGCGTCGGCGGGCGTGATCTCTGTGGCGTAGACGCCGTGAAGCCCGGGCAGCAGCTCCTCCGGCGGAACGACGGGCGCTTGCGCGAGCTTGTGGCCTTGCGGCGACCAAATGCTCGAGCCGCCATTGTAATAGAGCTGGCCGCCGGTAATCGGATTGGTCTCGACGCCGCTGCGCGTTGCGCCGATGACGAAGACGCCGTTCTGCGCGCTCATATATTGGACATTGGCGACGGTCGAGTGGTCGCCCTTGGATTGCGCGGCGGGCGTTCCCGGCGTCACGCGATCCGAGACGGAATGCCAGGCGATGATCTGCGCCCCGCGCAAGGCCGCGAGCCGCGCATATTGCCAATAAGTGTCGTCATAGCAGATCAGCAGCGCGATGCGGCCGATCGGCGTGTCGAAGACCGGAACGCCCGTGTCGCCGGGCGCGAAGACTTTTTGATCCTGCGGATTGAGGCCGTTCTTGCGATATTTGCCGATTATGCCCTTCGGCCCCAGCAGCACGGCGGTATTATAGGCGAGGCCGGTCTCGGCGTCGCGCTCGGCTATGCCGACGCTCATATGCAGTCCCGTCCTCGCCAGCACGGGTAGCAGAGCTTTCGTCGTGTCGCCGGGGATGGTGTCGAGATAGGGCGCGATCTGCGAGGGATCGCTGAACAAATAGCCGCTGACCGCCGTCTCCGGAAAAACCGCGAAGCCGACGCCCTGGCGCGCGACCTCCTCCGCCGCATCGGCGAGACGACGTATGTTGGCGTCGAGCGAGCCCCAGGCGGGGATGAAATCCACCGCGGCCACTTTTATGGAATGCGCGGGCGTCTGCGCGGCGAGATCTCCCGCGCAGAAGACGGCGAATAGAATAGCGACGAGCCTCTTCCACCACATGCGCATCTCCGCGGGATGCGAACCGGCCGCTGCGGCGGGTCCTGCGCATGAGATATCGGGCGCTATCGGCTCACGACCGCGCTCGAGACGAAACTTTCGTCACGGCGCCGGCGGCGTCATTTGCGACGCTTCTGCTTCGCGCGCTCGACGCGGCCGCGGCCCGAGAGCCGGCCGCTCTTCATCGGCGCCGCTCTGCGCGAGCCGCCCGCCACCTCGAAGCGCAGGGCGCCGGCGATCGGCGTCGCCTCGACGAGCCGCGCCTCGATGATGTCCCCTAGGCGAAAGCTCTCGCCCGAGCCGCTGGTCAGCGCATGGCCGGCCTCGTCATAGCGGAAGAATTCGCGTCCCAGCGTCGCCGCCGGAATGAATCCGTCCGCGCCCGTGTCGAGCAGCCGCACGAACAGCCCGGCGCGCGTCACGCCGGAAATGCGCGCGGGAAAACGCGCGCCGATCTGCTCGGCGAGATGCGCAGCGATGAGCCGATCGATGGTCTCGCGCTCCGCCGCCATGGCGCGCCGCTCGGCGCCGGAGATGCGCGCCGCGACTTCCGCCAGCTCACCGGCCGAGACATCGGGCATTGCGCCGGGGCCGAAATTCAGCGCGCGAATGAGCGCGCGATGCACGACGAGATCGGCATAGCGACGGATGGGCGAGGTGAAATGCGCGTAGCGGCGCAGATTGAGGCCGAAATGGCCGTAATTCTCATGCGTATATTCGGCCTGCGCCTGCGTGCGCAGAATGATCTCATTGACGATATTCTCGTGCTCCTTGCCGCGTACGCGCGCGAGAATGACGTTGAAATGCGACGGCCGTAGCACCTGGCCCTTGGCGAGCTTCACGCCGATCGTCGCGAGAAATTCCGAGAGCGCCGCCACCTTCTCGCGCGAGGGCTCGTCATGGGCGCGATAGATGAGCTGCTGACGATTTTCCTCGAGGACTTCCGCCGCCGCCACATTGGCGAGGATCATGAACTCCTCGATCAAGCGGTGCGTCGAGAGGCGCGGCGGCACGACGATTCGATCGACCGTGCCATCCGCCTTGAGCAGGATCTTGCGCTCGGGCAGCTCCAGCTCCAGCGGCGCGCGCAGCTCGCGCGCCTGATCCGCCGATTTATAGGCGCGAAACAGCGGCTCCAGCACGCCGCTCATCAGCGGCGCGCAAATCTCGTCCGGGCGTCCGTCGAGCGCCTCCTGCGCCTGCGCATAATTGAGCTTGGCCTTGGAGCGCATCATCACGCGATGAAACGTATGGCCGATCTTATGGCCCTTGTCGCTGATGCGCATGCGCACGGCGAGCGCCGGCCGATCTTCGTTCGGCTTCAGCGAGCAGAGGTCGTTGGAGATGCGCTCCGGCAGCATGGGCACGACGCGATCGGGGAAATAGACCGAATTGCCGCGCTCCAGCGCATCCTTGTCGAGCGCCGAATGCGGGCGGACGTAGTAGGCGACATCGGCGATGGCGACGGTGACGATATGCCCGCCTGGATTGTCCGCGGCCATGTCCGGCTCGGCGAAGACGGCGTCGTCGTGATCCTTGGCGTCGGGCGGATCGATGGTGACGAGCGGCAGCTCACGCCAATCTTCGCGATGCGATTCGAGCCGCGCGGGCAGAGCGGCGGCGGCCTCGGCTGCCGCCTCGGCGCGGAACTCGTCCGGCACGCCATGCACGCGCAGGGCGATCATGCTGATCGCCTTCTCGGTGGCGAGCGAGCCGAGCGTCTCGCGCACACGGGCGCGCGGCGCGCCGAGCCGCGTTTTGCCGATGAGGTCGACGGAGACGAGATCGCCGTCCTTGGCCTCGCCGCGATCCTCCGCCGCTATGGTCAGCTCGCGGCCGGCCTGCTTCTTTTCGACCGGCTCTATATGCGCCACGCCATTGGCGGCGACGCGCAGCACGCCGATGACGCGCGCCCGCGCCTTGGACAAGAGCTTCACCACACGCCCGGCATAGGGCGGATCATTCGGGCCGGCGTCATGGTCCGGCTCGGCGCGGACCAGAGCGCGATCGCCGACGCCGGGCAAAGGCTCGCCGGGCCTCGGCCGGCGCGGCGCCGAAATGCGGATGCGGGGCGGCGCGCCGAGCTCGTCCGAGTCCCATTCGGCCGGCGCGGCGATCAGCTCGCCGTCATGATCGCGGCCGATGATATCGGCCAGCACAACGGCGGGCAGCGCGCCCGGCTTGGCCAGCCTCTTGCCGCGACGCTCAACCGCGCCTTCCGCTTCCAGCTCGGCCAAGATGCGCTTCAGCCCGATTCGGTCGGCGCCTTTGACGCCGAAAGCGCGCGCGATCTCGCGCTTGCCGATTTTTCCCGCATGCCCGGCTCGGCTCATCGCCTCGCGCTCTCGCGCGATGAAGGCGAGAATATCCTCGCGGGAGGGAAGGGCGGCGGGAGGCGAGCCGAGCTCGCGGATTTTTTTTGTCAAAGTCGGTCTCGAAGGCCGCGAAATTGTCCGGGCGGCCGGCGCCGGCATGTCGTCATATACACGCCAATAGGCTCCGCGTCGCCGAAAGCGCGTCGAGGCGCCGCCGCGTCCATTCTGCTCCGTTTACGCTTTCTCGAGGTTATCGAACGTCAATTGCAATCGTTCGGATCGGTTTAGAGCCGGATGAGAAATTTGCCGTAAGCGTAGCTAATCTGATTTCCACCCCAACCTCGAGAGTTTCAAATGCGGCCAATAAGGACGTCGGGGCGGTCGGCGCTGTCCTTCGCGCGAGATCGGCGCGGCAATGTCGCCATCATACTTGGACTTACCTTCGTGCCGGCGGTCATGATGATCGGCGCTGGCATCGATTATGGGCGCATCGCCGCGGCGCGCGGCTCGCTGCAGCAGGCGGCGGACGCGGCCGTGCTCGCGGTCGCCAAGGGCATCGTCAGCTCCACCACCGATCAGCAGGCGCGCAGCCAGTCGCAGGTCTATCTCACCACCAATTATCGCAACGCCACGGCGACGGTGACGTCGGCGGCCATCGCCACCGATCGGCTGTCGGTCTGCATCTCTGCGCAGGCGCAGGTGGCGACCACCATCATGCATATTACCGGGCAGGCCTCCATGTCGACGCAGGTGACCTCCTGCGCCGCGCTGCAAGGCGGCATCAGCCAGACCGACACTTACGAGATCTCGTTGGTGCTCGACAATTCCGGCTCGATGACCCGCAGCACCAGCGGCACGACGAAGATTCAAGCGCTGCAGACCGCCGCGACCAGCTTCGTCAATACGATGTTCACCAAGGCGCCGAACCGTGTGAAATTTGCCATCACGCCCTTCGCCGCGGCGGTCGTCGCCGTCGATCCGACCAGCGCATCGACGCGCAATGTCGCTTGGGTCGACAAGAAAGGGGCCAATTCTCAGCATTGGATCGCCTTCGGCGGTCAGACGGCGGCCACGGCTGCGGGATTCAGCAGCCGCTTCGACATTTTCACCAAGCTCAAGGCGATCAATTCGTATTGGGATTGGGGCGGATGCTTCGAGCAGCCGGTCTACCCGCTGAACGTCTTCGATACGACGCCGAACCCTTCGGATCCCGAGACGCTCTTCGTTCCCTATCTCGCGCCCGACGAGCCGGATTCGGGATATGACAACGACTATCTCGACGACGATGGCTCGGTGACGACGACGACGCGAACGACCACGAGCAAGGGCAAGGGCAAAAAGACGACGACCACCACCACCACTTGCTCGGACGTGGCGAGTGGCGACTGGAACGAGCTCACGCATGTCTGCAAATACAATGTCACAACCGCTGCGGGAGGCGGCGACGGCCCCAACAGCTATTGCCCCGATTATTCGACGCAGACGATCATGCAGCTGACCTCGACGCAGTCCACAGTGACGTCGAAGATCAGCAACCTCGTCGCCAATGGCAACACCAATCTCCACGAAGGCTTCATGTGGGGGTGGCGCACGATCTCGCCCAGCCAGCCTTTCGCCAGCGGACGCCCCTATTCGTCGCCCAACAACCACAAGGTGGTCGTGTTCATGACCGACGGCTTCAACAATTGGGCGAGCGCGCCGGGAACCGTCACTGGCTCCGACTATGAGGCGGCCGGCTACTACAGCTACAATGGCGCGAAGAACAAGCGTTTCCCCGACGGCTCCACGGGGAATAAGGTCGATTATCAGACCGCTCTCAACGCCGCTTCCGGCAGCTGGTCGGATTATCACGACAAATCGCGCGAGATGCAGGACGAGCTGACGCTCGAGGCCTGCACCAACGCCAAGGCGGCGGGCATAGAGATCTTCACCATCGGCTTCTCGATCCCGAGCGATCCGATCGACGACGAAGGCCTGACGCTGCTGAAGAATTGCGCGACCAACAAGGACCATTATTTCGCAGCGACCGACGCGGCGAGCCTCAACCTCGCCTTCTCGACGATCGGCACGGGGCTCGGCTCGCTGCGGCTGACGCAGTGAGGTCGGCGCGGCCGCCTTTTCGGCGGCCGCCTCCCGCTCACTTCCCCGAGGCCGCCTTTTTTGTGGGCTTCTTGGCCGGCGCCTTGGCGGCGGCGGGTTTTTTCGCCGGCTTCGAATCCTCGAAGGGAACCTCGTCGCTCTCTTCTATGTCCTTCTTGGCGGCGGGTTTTTTTGCCGGAGCCTTGGAGGCGGGCGCTTTGGCCTTGGCGGCGGGGGCCTTTTTGGCCGGCGCCTTCTTGGCCTTCACCGGGCCGCCCTTCTCCTCGATGAGACGGATCGCCTCATCCAGCGTCACATCTTCCGGGCTCATATTCTTCGGCAGAGTGGCGTTGACCTTGCCGAGATTCACATAAGGCCCATAGCGGCCGTCGCGCAGCGTGATCGCGCCGCCTTGCGGATGGTCGCCGAGCACGCGGCCGCCGCCAGAGGGCGCGCCATTCGCCTTGGCGGCCAAAAGATCGACCGCCTGCTGCACCGTCAGGCTCTCGAGATCGGTTCCCTTGGGAAGGGTGGCGTTGACCTTGCCCCAATTCACATAAGGTCCGAAGCGACCGCTCTTCACCGAGATTGCGCCGCCCTGCGGATGGTCGCCGAGCGTGCGGCCCGGGTCGGAAGCGCGGCCGAAGCGCGAGCCGCCGCCGCCACTCTCCTTGGTGACGATGAGATCGATGGCGCGATTGCCGCCGATCGAGAGAATATCGTCGTCGCGGCCGATATTGGCGTAGGTCTTCCCGTGCTGGACGTAAGGTCCGAAGCGGCCGATGCCGGCGACGATCGGCTCGCCGCTCTCGGGATGCTTGGCCACCTCGCGCGGCAGCGACAGCAGCCGGATCGCCTGCTCGAGGGTCAGCTCGTCGGATTTTATGCTCTTGGGGATGGAGGAGCGCTTGGGCTTCTCGCCATCCTCGGTCGCCTCGCCCTCCTGCACATAGTCGCCGAAGCGGCCGCCGCGCAGAGTGATCTCGGCGCCGCTCTCCGGGTCCTGGCCCAGCACCTTCACGCCCGGCCGCGCGCCCTCGGCGGCCTCGCCGGTGGGCGGCGAGAGCGTGCGGGTGAAGCGGCATTCGGGATAGTTGGAGCAGCCGA
Organism: Methylosinus sp. R-45379; assembly: GCF_001644125.1. Lineage (NCBI taxonomy): Bacteria > Pseudomonadati > Pseudomonadota > Alphaproteobacteria > Hyphomicrobiales > Methylocystaceae > Methylosinus > Methylosinus sp. R-45379. Next base: position 16,425 of record NZ_LUUM01000011.1, on the reverse strand, counting down.
TGAAGGCGCCGTATTTGCCGAGCTTCAGCGACAATTGGCCGGCGCTGCAGGCCGGGCAGGCGCGCGGATCGGAGCCGTCGGGCTTGGCCGGGAAAATATGCGGCCCGAGCAGATCGTTGAGGCTGTCGAGCACCTGAGTGGTGCGCAGCTCCTTGGTGCCGTCGACGGCGCCGGAGAAATCGGCCCAGAAGTCGCGCAGCACCTCTTTCCAGTCGATCTCGTTATTGGAAACCTTGTCGAGCTTCTCCTCGAGGCCGGCGGTGAAGTCGAACTCCACATAGCGGGTGAAGAAGCTCTCCAGAAAGGCCGTCACGATGCGACCCTTGTCCTCCGGCACGAGGCGCTTCTTGTCGAGCCGCACATAGTCGCGCTCGCGCAGCACGGCCAGAGTCGAGGCGTAGGTGGAGGGGCGCCCGATGCCGAGCTCCTCCATGCGCTTGACCAGAGTGGCCTCCGTGAAGCGCGGCGGCGGCTCGGTGAAGTGCTGGCTGGACTCGATCTTCTCGCGCGTCGCCGGCTCGCCGGGCTGCATCGCCGGCAGGCGGCCGCCGTCCTCGTCCTGATCGTCGTCGCGGCCTTCCTGATAGAGCTCGAGAAAGCCCGAGAAGCGAACGACCTGGCCGGAGGCGCGCAGCTCGAGGCTCCGTTTGCCGACGAGGGCGTCGATATCGACAGTGGTGCGCTCCAGCTCAGCCGATTCCATCTGGCTGGCGATGGTGCGCGTCCAGATCAGCTCATAGAGCTTGGCCTGCTCCGGCTCCAAATGCTTGGCGACATGCTTGGGCAGGCGGGAGAGCTCGGTCGGGCGGATCGCCTCATGCGCTTCCTGGGCGTTCTTGGCCTTCACCGTATATTTGCGCGGAACCTTCGGCACGAAGCGCTCGCCATATTCCTTGGCGATCACGTTGCGCGCCGAGGCGATGGCCTCCGGCGCCATGTCGACGCCGTCGGTTCGCATATAGGTGATGAGGCCGGCGGTCTCGCCGCCTATATCGACGCCCTCATAGAGCCGCTGCGCGATGCGCATGGTCTGCGCCGGGGCGAGGCCGAGCTTGCGCGAGGCCTCCTGCTGCAGCGTCGAGGTGGTGAATGGCGCGTAAGGGTGCCGCTTGACCGGCTTCGCCTCCACCGAACGAATGGTGAAGGCGGCGCTCTCCAGCGCCTTTTTGAAATCCTCGGCCTCCTGGCCGGAGCCTATGTCGAGGCGGGTGATCTTCTTGCCGTCGGCGCCCGAGAGGCGGGCGGTGAAAGGCTCGCCGGCCTTGGTTTTCAGATGCGCGATCAGCGACCAATATTCGCGCGTGACGAATTTCTCGATCTCCAGCTCGCGGTCGCAGACGAGGCGCAGCGCCACCGATTGCACGCGGCCGGCCGAGCGCGCGCCCGGCAATTTGCGCCACAGCACCGGGGAGAGCGTGAAGCCGACGAGATAGTCTAGCGCCCGGCGGGCGAGATAGGCGTCGACCAGCGCCTGGTCGATCTCGCGCGGATTCGCCATCGCCTGCTTGATCGCGTCCTTGGTGACGGCGTTGAAGACGACGCGCTCGACGCGCTTGCCGCCGAGCGCCTTCTTCTTCTTCAATATGTCGAGCAAATGCCAGGAGATGGCCTCGCCCTCGCGATCCGGATCGGTCGCCAGAATGACCGTGTCGGCGCTCTTGACGGCTTCCGCTATGGCGGAAATGCGCTTGGCCGATTTGGCGTCGCTCTCCCATTTCATGGCGAAATCTTCGGCCGGATCGACCGAGCCGTCCTTGGGAGGCAGATCGCGCACATGGCCGTAGCAGGCGATGACATTGAAATCGCGGCCGAGATATTTGTTGATCGTCTGGGCCTTGGCGGCCGATTCGACGATGACGACGTTCATCGAGCAGTCCTTCAGAAATCCGGTCGCGGGCGGCTCGCCGCTAGGCTTCGCCGGGGAGCCCGGCCCGCGTCGGGGCGCGAACATGGGCAAAAGGGGGGCGTCCTGTCAAATTGGGGCTGAGACGGCCATCCGGCTCGCCCTCCCGGCGGAGACGTGGGCTCCGGCATGCGCAAGCGCACATTTTCGTCTCTTTCCAGGCGCTATGCAGGGGCGAATGCGGGGCGGAGCGGCTATAGTCGGGCGCGAGAAGGCGCGGCCGAGGTCGCGTCCGGCCCCCGAATGATTTTCTTGGACGGAAAGAATTCGTCATGGCCCGATCGAAATTCACCACCGACGATCTCGGCGCGGCGCTGGAGGCCGGCGTCATAGACGCCGACGCCCATCGGCGGCTCGCGCTTTTCCTCGCCGAGCGCGGAAGCGCGGGGGAGGGGGCGCCGCGCTTCGATGTCGTCAATGTGCTCTGGTATATGGGCGCGCTCATCGTCATGGGCGCGATGAGCCTGTTCAGCACCACCGCCTTCGGCCTCTGGGGTCCGCGCGCACTGATGATCACCTCGCTGGCCTATGGCGTCGGCTTCGCCGCCGCGGGCGGCTGGCTGTGGCGGCGACGCGGCCTGCGCACGCCCGCCGGCCTGCTGGTGACATGCGCCGTCTCCATGGCGCCGCTCTTCGTCTTCGCGCTCCAGTTGCTCGGCGGTCATGATCCGACCGAATCCGTCCCCTATCACGACTTTTATGTCTGGGTGCGCGCGAGCTGGCTGCCCATGGAGCTGGGGACGATCGCCGCGGCGCTGCTGGCGCTGGCTTTTTTTCCGTTTCCTTTCCTCACGATGATCATCGCCTTCACCCTATGGTTCATGTCGATGGATCTGACGCCCTGGCTGGTCGGCAAGGAGGCGTTCACCTTCGAGCAGCGCGCCAATGTGAGCCTCGCTTTCGGCGCGCTCGTCATCGCCGCCGCCTGGCTCGTCGATCTGAAGCGCTGGCGAGGCGGGGACTTCGCCTTTTGGCTGCATCTTTCCGGGCTTCTCGCCTTTTGGGGCGGGCTGACCGCGCAGCACAGCGGCGACGAGATCGGCAAGGCGCTCTATTGCGCGATCAATCTCGGTCTTCTCCTGCTGTCGCTGGTGCTGATGCGCCGCGCCTACGCCGTGTTCGGCGCCTTTGGAGTGACGCTCTATCTCGGTCATCTGGCGGCCGAGGTGTTCAAGGACTCGATTCTTTTTCCCTTCGCCCTCTCGGGGATAGGCGTCGCCGTCATCGCCGCCGGCCTGCTGTTTCATCGCCATGGGCCGCGGCTCGGCTCGGCGATCGGCGCGTCTCTGCCCGATTATGTGCGGGGATTGCGGCCCGCCCATGCGCGGGAAGGGGTTTGAGGGGGCGCAAAGGCGGGCGGTATCGGCGATTGCGCTTCGCCGGCGGCCAGTCTATATGGAGAGCATCCCCCGCATGGTAATCCGTAAAAATCGCGGCTTCGGCCCCGCGGCGCGGGATCGGCTTATCTCGCGCATCTTAAGGAGAATCGATCGATGAGCACCGCTCCGCTCATGCCCAAGGCGACCGCCGTCTGGCTCGTCGAGAACACGTCGCTCGCCTTCGACCAGATCGCCGATTTCTGCAAGCTGCACCCGCTCGAGGTGAAGGGAATCGCCGATGGCGAGGTCGCCGCCGGCATTCGCGGGCTCGATCCGATCACTTCCGGCCAGCTCAGCCGCGAGGAGATCGGCCGCGGCGAGCGCGACCCGGCCCATCGGCTGTCGCTGTCCGTCTCCAAGGTCAAGGTGCCGGAGGTCAAGCGCCAGCGCGGGCCGCGCTACACGCCGCTGTCGCGCCGCCAGGACCGGCCCAACGCCATTCTCTGGCTGGTGCGCAACCATCCCGAGCTGAAGGACGCGCAGGTCATGCGCCTCGTCGGCACCACCAAGAGCACGCTGAAGGCGGTGCGCGAACGCACCCATTGGAATTCCGCCGCTCTCGCGCCGATGGATCCGGTGACTTTGGGCCTGTGCTCGCAGATCGATCTCGATTTCGAGGTCAATCGCGCCGCCAAGGACCGTCCCGTCGCGCTCGAGGAGCAGGGCCAGACGCTGCAGCCGGCCGAGATCACGACCGCGCCCCATCACGAGCCGACGACGACCGAGGACGTGTTCGGCAAGCGCCCGCCCGCGCCGCCCGTCGAGGAAGAAGATCATTTCGACGCCGATCGTGTCTTCGGCCGGATGAAGAACCTCGATTTCGACGATTGAGGGGGGGCGCGACAATCTGGCGCATTTACCGCAGGCGGCGCCCTGTGATTATGTGCCGACAGGTTCAGCCCCAGTCGGCTCGCGGATGAGCATTCTGAAGGAGGGGCCAAAAAAGTAACGCCAGCGACTGGCGGTCGCCGGCGTTACAATGGGACGATTGGTCTGGGAGCTCGCGGACAGAGACCCCCGGCTTTCGCGTCCGATCAGGGGGATAAGTCGATCGATTCGGCTTATTTGAAATAGAAGCCGAGAATGCCGCCCGCGAGGGCGCCGACGACAGCAGCGGAAAGCGTGTTTGCGACGCCGCCGAGGCCAGCAGCGCCGAGGCCGCCGAGCAGAAGGGCGCCGACGCCCGCGAAGATGTAGACGGTAGTGTTGATCTCGAAGTCTTTTTCAGCCATCGATGTCACTCCTCTGGTTTCCAGAACGTCCCGCCTTATCGTTCGAGCGGTGGCGGGTACGCTCTTGCCCCTCTCTGCGGGGATGTCTTTTCGACGATGGTGAGCCTAACATAACCTTGTCGACTGTCCAGCGCGCTCGGAGCGCGGATTTTTAAAAATTTGCGGCCTTTTTTCCTCCTCGAGGCAAATCAAGCGCTTGGCGCGGGGCCTGCCGAAACGGCCAAAATCCCGAAAAATAGCAGGATGGCGCGATGCGGCTTGGAATGTCCTCGCTCGCGCGCTTATATCCGCCCGCATGACAGCCGAATCCCCTTCACGCGACTTTCGCTCGCGGCTGCGCGCCTTCGACGCGCTGAAGCCGCTTTTTCCCTATGCCTATCGCTACAAGGGTCGAATCGCGCTCGCGCTGATCGCTCTCGGCGTGGCGGCGGTCTCCACGCTCACTCTGCCGCTCGCCGTGCGCGGCATGATCGATCACGGGTTCTCCTCCGACGACCCTTCCGCCGTGAACGCCTATTTCGGCGCGATGGTGGGCGTCGTCGCGATTCTCGCGCTCGCTTCGGGCACGCGCTATTATCTGGTGATGACGCTCGGCGAGCGAATCGTCGCCGATCTGCGCGACGATTTCTTTCGCCATCTCACATCGCTCGACGCGGGCTTCTACGACCGGACGAAAACCGGCGAGCTGACCTCGCGCCTCACGGCGGACACGACGCAGCTCAAATCCGTGTTCGGCTCCTCCGTGTCGATCGCATTGCGCAATCTTTTCATGTTCGCCGGCGCGATCGTGATGATGGTGCTGACGAGCCCCAAGCTCACCGGCGTCGCGCTTGCGGCGATTCCTTGCATCGTCCTGCCGCTCATCGCCTCCGGGCGGGTGATGCGACAACGCTCGCGCCATGCGCAGGATCGGCTGGCCGCGGCCAGCGCCTACGCCACGGAAAATCTCGCGGCCGTGCGCACCATGCAGGCGTGCAATGCGCAGCAAGTCGCGGCCGAGCGATTCGGCGCCGCCGCGGAAGGCGCCTATACGGCCGCGCGCGACGCCACGCAGACGCGCGCCATCGTCACTTCGGTGACGATCTTTCTGGCCTTCGGAAGCGTCGTCGCAATGTTGTGGCTGGGCGCGCAGGATGTGCTGGCGGGCCGCATCACCACGGGCGTTCTCTCGCAATTCGTGCTCTACGCCGTGCTGGCGGCGAGCTCGCTCGGAGAATTGTCGCAGGTCTGGAGCGAGGTTTCCGCCGCCGCCGGCGCGGCCGGCCGCATCGGCGAGATTCTCTCCATCCAGCCCGCCGTCGCTGCGCCTTCCGCTCCTCTCCATCTGCCGAAGCCCATTCGCGGCGGCATCGCCTTCGATGATGTCGGCTTCTCTTATCCTTCGGGCTCGGGACGGGCGGCCTTGGATGGGCTGAGCTTTTCCGTCGCGCCGGGCGAGCGCATCGCCATCGTCGGCCCATCCGGCGCCGGCAAATCGACCGTGTTCCAATTGCTCGAGCGCTTCTACGACGTTTCGCGGGGGGCGATCACGATCGATGGCGTCGATCTTCGCGCGCTCGATCCGATCGAGCTGCGCAGCGCCATCGCGCTCGCGCAGCAGGACCCGATCGTCTTCGGCATGAGCGTCGCCGAGAACATCGCCTATGGCCGCGAGGGCGTCTCGCGCAGCGCGATCATCGAGGCGGCGAAGCGCGCTCAGGCGGCGCAATTCATCGAGGCGCTGCCGCAGGGCTATGACACGGAGATCGGCGAGCGCGGCGTCACGCTCTCCGGCGGCCAACGCCAGCGCCTCGCCATAGCGCGCGCCATTCTCGCCGATGCGCCGATCCTGCTGCTCGACGAGGCGACCTCGGCGCTCGACGCCGAGAATGAGGCGCTGGTGAAAGAGGCGCTGCATGACGTGATGCGCGGCCGCACCACGCTCGTCATCGCCCATCGGCTGGCCACAGTGCTCGAGGCCACCCGCATTCTGGTGATGAGCGAAGGCCGCATCGTGGAGCAGGGGACTCATGCGAGCCTCGTCGCCGCGGGCGGCCTCTATGCGCGGCTGGCGCGGCTGCAATTCGACACGGGCGCGGAAGCGGCGGCGCTGGAGATGGCCTGACGCCTTTTCCCGGCCCGGATCGAGTTTTCCACCGCCGGCGCGCGCCGATTTTGCCTTCCGTCATATTGGTGCTATGAGCACGCGCCAACCCGGAAGACGGCCCAAGTCGCCGTCTCTTCGTCGTCCGGCCTCGAGCATGGCCGGATTTTGCGCCCCCGAGGGAGTTGGCTTCATGACATCATACGCACGACCGCCGTTGCACGAGGCTCTGACCTTCGACGATGTGTTGCTGCGTCCGAGCCATTCGCTGGTGATGCCGTCGCAGGTCGACATATCGACGCGGCTGACGCGCGACATAACGCTCAACCTGCCGATCATCTCCTCGGCCATGGATACGGTGACGGAGGCGCGCCTCGCCATCGCCATGGCGCAGGCCGGCGGATTGGGCGTCATCCACCAGAACCTCACGCCCGCCGCCCAGGCCGCCGAGGTGCGCAAGGTCAAGCGCTATGAGAGCGGCATGGTGGTCGATCCGATCACCATCTATCCGGACGAGACGCTCGCCGACGCGCTGGCGTTGATGGCGCGCTATGGCATTTCCGGCATTCCGGTGGTCGAGCGCGGCCATGGCGAGAGGCCCGGCAGACTGGTCGGCATTCTCACCAATCGCGACGTGCGCTTCGCAGACAATATGCGAGAGCCGGTCGCCGAGCTGATGACCAAGCAGCTCATCACCGTGCGCGAGGGGGTCGATCAGGAGGAGGCGCGCCGCCTCCTGCATCACCACCGCATCGAGAAATTGCTCGTCGTCGACGAGGATTATCACTGCGTCGGCCTCATCACGGTGAAGGATATAGAGAAGGCGACGCTGCATCCGCACGCCGCCAAGGACGCCGAGGGGCGGCTGCGCGTCGCCGCCGCCGCCACGGTCGGCGATCGCGGCTATGAGCGCGCGCTGCAATTGATCGACGCGGGCGTCGATCTCATCGTCATCGACACGGCCCACGGCCATTCGCAGGCGGTGCTCGATCAGGTCGCCCGCATCAAGAAATTCTCCAACAAAGTCTCCATCGTCGCCGGCAATATTGCGACGCGCGAGGCGACCAAGGCCCTGATCGACGCCGGCGCCGATGCGGTGAAGGTCGGCATCGGCCCCGGCTCCATCTGCACGACGCGAATCGTGGCGGGCGTCGGCGTGCCGCAGCTCACGGCGATCATGGACGCCGCCGAGGAGGCGTTCAAAGCCGGCGTGCCGGTCATCGCCGATGGCGGCGTCAAATATTCCGGCGATCTCGCCAAGGCCATCGCCGCCGGCGCTTCGGTGGTGATGATCGGCTCGCTGCTCGCGGGCGCCGAGGAGGCGCCGGGCGAAGTGTTTCTCTATCAGGGCCGCTCCTTCAAATCCTACCGCGGCATGGGCTCTGTCGGCGCGATGGAGGCGGGCTCCGCCGCCCGCTATTTCCAGCAGGACGTGAAGGAGAGCCTGAAGCTGGTGCCGGAGGGCATAGAAGGTCGGGTGCCGTATCGCGGGCCGGTCGCGCCGATCCTCTATCAGCTCGCCGGCGGCTTGCGCGCCGCCATGGGCTATGTCGGCGCGCCGACCATTCCCGAGTTCCAGACCAAGGCGGAATTCGTGCGCATCACCAACGCCGGCCTGCGCGAGAGCCATGTCCATGACGTGACGATCACGCGCGAGAGCCCGAACTATCCGACCGGCGGAGCCTGACATGCGCGCGCTCGTTCTCGGCGCGGGAGCCGTCGGCGGCTATTATGGCGGACGGCTCGTCGAGGCGGGCGCGGATGTGACTTTTTTCGTGCGGGAAGCGCGGGCGCAGCTCCTCGCCGAACGTGGGCTGCGGGTCGAGAGCCCTTTGGGCGACATGAATCTCGCGGCGAAAGCCGTCTTCGACCCGAAGGCGCTGACGCCTTTCGATCTCGTGATCCTCACTTGCAAGGCCTATGATCTCGAGGAGTCCCTGGAGACCGTCGCCGGCGCCGTCGGGCCGCGGACGGGCGTGTTGCCGCTACTTAACGGCTTTGCGCATCTCGATCGCATCGCGGCGCGCTTTCCCGAGGCGAATGTCTTCGGCGGCGTGGCCCAGATCAGCGCGACGCTCGCCGAGGACGGCGTCGTGCGTCACTTCGGCGAGCGCAACCGCTTGATTTTCGGCGCGCGAGACGGCGGACCGGAAGAGCGGCTCGCGGCGCTGGAGGCCATTTACGCGCGCACCTGCGTCGCGGCGACTTTCGTCGACGATATCGAGGGGCGGCTCTGGGACAAGTTCGTGCTGCTCGCGACGCTCGCGGGGATCACCTCGCTGATGCGCGCGAGCGTCGGAACCATTCTGGAGACAGTCTCGGGTGAGCGCCTCATCCGGCTTTTGCTCGCGGAATGCGAGAGCGTCGCGCGCGCGGAGGGCTGGACGCCGTCGCCCGAGCTTCCGGAACTCTTGTCTATATTATTCGTGCGCGGCTCCGCTCTCAAAGCCTCCATGCTGCGTGACATCGAGCGGGGAGGGCGCACGGAGGGCGAGCATATTCTCGGCGACATGCTGGCGCGGGCGCAGCAGGCAAGGCTAGAGACGCCGGTGCTGGAGATCGCAGCGACGCATGTGCGGGCCTATGAGGCGAGCCGGCGCGCGGCCGGCTGACGGCACGGATTTCGCGTAAATCTCGGCCTCTTCGGCGAAAGGCGCCGCAGACCGGGGATTTGAGACAATGAGCGATCCGAGCGCGAGCCTCGCCAAGGCGGAAGAACAGGTGCTCGCCGCCGCGCGGCGCAATTTCGACAGTTTCTTCCGCTGGATCGCCTTCCTCGACGAGTCGATCAAAAAGGATATCGGGCCGAAATTCGGCGTCGAGCTGGCGCTGAAGGCGAGCGCCGTCGAGCAGAAGGTGATGGGCCTGCTCTTCGTCTCGCGCCCGCTGAAGGAGCCGCTGCCGCTGCCCTTCGAGATCGAGGGAACCTCGATCCGCTTCGGCCATCCGAAATTCGAACGCGACGACGAGGCGACCGGCGAGAAAACCACGCGCTACGACGTCTCCACCATCGACGATGTGAACCGCATTCTGGGCGATGTGGTGCAGGACTTCATCGGTTGAGCCGGACGCGTCTGGGCTGAGCCGGTCTGGGTATGGCATGTCGATTGCTATCTAATTCTGAGACAAGCAATCAGACGGGTCCTGGCCCTTTCACGGGGAGCCCGGCCCTTTGTCGGAGATCGGACATGCTGCCGCAAGTCGTCCTGGTCGATGGCGTCCCCAGATGCGTTATTCGCCCGACCGATCAGAAAGCGCTCGACCGCTTCGTGCGCAATAGCAGGAAATGGCTTCAGGCCGGCAATGCCGAAGCCAAATGCACCTACCGCCCGGCCGATGACACGGAGAGGGCGGTTTGGACGGACGCTTTCGAGCTGCACAAGGCCGCCGGCTCGGATGAGGAGAGCTTTTTCGGCATTCCCCTCGTCGCCGCAGCGGCAATGGCGGCGGCGCCGTCCGAATAGCCCGACTCATACGATCTGATCGGTTTGCGCGGCGTTGGCCGCTTTCCTTCCCCCCGCTCGCAGGGGGAACGCCCCGAACCTTCTGCCGAACTCGTATCAGTCGACGTTGCAGCGGATCGGGGCTGGCGGTTGCGCCGTTCCGGTCGCCGCCTGCACGGCGGCGGCCAGGGCCATCGGACAATTGGCGCAATCGTGACCCGCGCAGCCTGCGCAAGGGGAGGGCGCGGCCGCCGCCTGAGCCGGGGCGGAGGCGCCCGTGAGGTTCTGCGCATCGGCTGGCTGGTCGCCCGCGGCGGCCAAGGCCGAGCCGGCGATCAGCAAAGCGGGCAGGGCGAGAGCAAAGGATTTCCGCATGGCGCCTGTCCTCAATGCTGGCCGGACGCGAGCTTCACGCCGCGCCGCTCGAAAGTGATGTAGGAGACGAGCGCCGTCATGCGCGGATCGTCCGGCGGAAGATTGGCTCCCTGCAGCGGATTGCGAATGCACCAATTCACCATCTCGAAGAGCTGCGTCACCTTGCCGAGCTGCTTCTGGAATTTGGGATAGGTCTCTGGGTGCGTGTTGGCGGCGTTGGGATGGCATTGCGCGCAGGCGACGCCATTGGTCCCGAGCGCGCCGCTCGTCCATAATTCGCGGCCCTTGGCCGCCACCTGCTCGAACTCCTTCTGATAGCGCTCGACATCTGTCTTGGTGAATTCATCGGCGCGCGCTGTCGTCGCGCCGAAGGCGGCGAGACCGAAAGCGAGAAGCAAGGTCGAGCGAAGCATGGCGAACTCCGATCAATAATGGGTTTGCGGCAGACGGTGCTGCGTCGGCTCCTGATAGGCGATATCGACCGGGTGGCCGGCCTTGTGATCGAAGGCGACGGTGCGCTGGTCATTGTCCCAGAGCTGATAGCGCGCGGTGACGCGGCCCGAGCCTATGTCGATCAGCTGCCAGCCGGTGGCGTCGCGCTCGAAGAAAGGATCGGCGCGGTTCATCGGAATGGTGAGCACGGGCAGATGGCTCTCGGCTTGCGCATAGCTCTGCGGATAGGGCCAGGGCCAAGCGGTGGCCATCACCGAATTGAAGCTGATGTTGCCGATCTGATTGTACTGAATCTGGTGAACATGGCCGTAGATGACGTTGACGCTGTCGAAGGGCGCGAGCAGCGCCTGCACCTCCTCGGCGTCGTCGGTCCAAAAGTTCCAGCCCTTGTAGATCTTCTGCAGTGGCGAATGGGAGAAGACGACGAGCGGCGTCTTCTTGTCCAGCTTGGCGAGATCATTGGCGAGCCATTTGCGCTGCTTGTCGCCGACCATGAAGGGCGAGCCATTGGGATTGTCGAGCCCCGCCATCTCCAGCATGCGCTGCTCGGCCGTCGGCCAGCGATGGAAGGTCCATTGCTCGCTGGTCAAAATCGAGTTCAGCACGATGAAATGCACGCCCTTATGGTCGAAGCTGTAATAATGCGGACCGTAGAGCTTGCTCCAATAATCGCCGAGGTCGAGATAATAATCATGCTCGCCCATGACGGCGTGCAGCTTGCCTTTCAGCTTGGAGAGAATCTCGGCGCCGTGGTCGAGCTCCTCGCGCTTGCCGAGCTGGGCGAGATCGCCGCCGAAGATGACGAAATCGGATTCCGGCTTCACCAGATTGGCCTCGGCGACGGCGCGCTTCAGCCCCTGATCCCAATTGCGCACGAAGCTCGCGCCTTTGATCTGCTGAATATGCGCGTCGGAAATATAGGTGAAGGTGAAATCCTCGCGCGTGCCGCCGAAGGCGAGCGTGACCATGCTGATCGGCAGAGTGGTCAGCGCCGCGCCGGCGCCGGCTCCCGCCAGCACGCTGCGCCTGGTGATGAATTCGCTCATCTGCTCGGCTCCCTTATCGTGACCGCGTGGCGCGGCGCGCTCATCTCGTTTTGGCGCCGAAATAGGCCGGCGTGGTGAGCGTTTCCATGAAGGCGACGAGATCGTCCATCTGCTGCTCGGTGAGATTCAGAGGGCGAATGCCGCCGGAGAGATAGTCGTTCACCTGCGCCGGATCGCCCTCGCTGCGCCCGCCATTATTATAGTGCTTGACGACATCCTTCAGAGTTTTCAGCGAGCCGTCGTGCATATAGGGCGCTGTCACTGCGACATTGCGTAGAGTCGGCGTCTTGAAGGCCCCGATCACATCGAACTGATCGGTGACGGCGAAACGGCCGAGCTCGGACGTCTTGGGGTCGGTGAGCACGGCCTTGTCGACGTCCGCGCCTTTCGCCTTGGCGGTCAGAAATTCCGCCGAGAGACGAGGCACGTCGAATTGCGCGCGATTGATGCCGACGCCGATATTGTGGAAGCGATTATCGGTGAACAGCGCCTGATTCTGCTCGATCACATGGCAGGAGACGCAGCGCCCCTGGCCGACGAAGACCTCGAAGCCGCGCTTGGCGGCCTCCGATATCGCGGTCTCCTCATTGCCGAAGCGCCAGCGGTCGAAGGGCGAATCGCCGGAAATAATCGTGCGCTCATAGGCGGCGATGGCCTTCTTCACCTCCTCCATCGTCACGCCGTCGCCGGTCTTGCCGAAGGCCTTCTTGAAGAGCACGACATAAAAGGGATCGGAGCGCGCTATGGCGAGGATCGGCTCATGCGTGGCCAGGCCCATCTCGACAGGATTGAGGAAGGGATGCTGCGACTGATCCTCGAGCGAGGCGGAGCGTCCGTCCCAGAACAGCGTCGTGAAATAGGCGGAGTTGATGACCGTCGGCGCATTGCGCGTGCCGGTCTTCTTGCTGATTCCGTCGGAGGCGCGAATCCCCTCGGAGGTGCGCAACGGGCTGTCGGTGAAGGCGTGGTCGTCCTTGTGACAGGTCGCGCAGGCGACCGTGCCGTCGGACGAAAAGCGTAGATCGTGGAACAGACGATTGCCGAGCGCGATCTTGTCGCTGGTCTGCGGATTGTCCTGTGGGATCGGGACTGGGGGCAGGCCCAGCGGCTCGGCGGAACCGACGCTCGCGAAACCAAGCCCCGAAAGACTGAGCATTGCCGCGAGCAGTGTCGCGGCGCGCTTGCGCACGGCCATGTCTTCCTCCCCGAGGTCTTCGTCGCGCCCTGTCGGATGGACCCGCTTCTCTCATCGGCGCGACGGCCATGATCCTGCCTGGAATTTTTCTGATCGGCAAGGCTTCTCATGGCTCGGGGCGGGCTTTTGTCTTTGCCTCGGCCAGCAACTGCAGCTGTGCAGCGCAAAAATATTTCCGCGTTCGGGGACGAGAACAATAACTGCGACGGAGACGATGTCGCCAAAGCGACATAATCGAGAAAATAGTAGAGTTATAGTTGCAATTACATGATTTCTCGCAATTTCCTGCATTATTGCCTTTGCCCGAGAGCCCAGCTTGTGGTAGGCGGGCGGCGGTTCGGGCCGAGGCTGTTTCGCAGCGCACGCTCGTTTCCCAATCGGAGGAGCCCTCGGAAAATGTCACGTGCATTCATCGCCACGCTGAGCGTGATGGCGCTGTTCCCGTTCGCCGCTATCGCGGGCGATCTGCGGAGCGACGCCAACGCCGTCTTCAAGCCGATCACCCCGGCGGCGGCCGCCAAGGCCGTGAAGAACAACGACCTCACACCCGCCAAGATCGAGCTCGGCAAGCAGCTGTTCTTCGATCCGCGCATATCCTCGAGCCAGCTCATCAGCTGCAACTCGTGCCATAATCTGAGCCTCGGCGGCGTCGACGCCGGCTCGACCTCCATCGGCCATGGCTGGCAGAAGGGTCCGCGCCGCGCGCCGACCGTTCTCAACGCCGTGTTCAACGTCGGCCAGTTCTGGGACGGCCGCGCCGAGGATCTGAAGGCGCAGGCCAAGGGTCCGGTGCAGGCCGGCGTGGAGATGAACAACACGCCCGCCAATGTCGAGGCGACGCTGAACAGCATTCCGGGCTATGTCGCTTCCTTCCAGAAGGCCTTCCCCGGCGACAACAAGGCCGCCAACTTCGACAATTTCGCCAAGGCGATCGAGGCCTTCGAATCGACGCTGGTGACGCCCAACTCGCGCCTCGACAAATTCCTCGGCGGCGACGAGGCGGCGCTGGACGCGACGCAGAAGAAGGGCCTGCGCCTCTTCATGGACAAGGGGTGTAGCGGCTGCCACGACGGCGTGAACGTCGGCGGCGGCAGTTACACGCAGTTCGGCGCGGTGGAGAAGCCGGCTGCGGCGATCCTGCCGGAAGCGGACAAGGGCCGTTTCAACGTCACCAAGAGCCCGGCTGACGTCTTCTCCTTCCGCGTCGCACCGCTGCGCAATGTGGCGCTGCGCGCTCCCTACTTCCACACCGGCCATGTGTGGACGCTGGAGGAGGCGGTCAATGTCATGGCGAAATCGCAGCTCGGCGTCGAGCTCGCGCCCGACGAGACCACGGCCATCGTCGCCTTCCTCGGCGCTCTGACCGGCGATCAGCCCAAGGTCGAATATCCGGTTCTGCCGGGGCGCACCAATGCGACGCCTCAGCCGCAGCAGGAGATCGCCGCGAAGCACGCTCACTGAGCCGCTTTTCGCGCCAACGATACCAGAGCCTCCGCGCATCACTGCGCGGAGGCTTTTTCTATGGCTCGCGACATTCTACCTTCGCCCATCTCGCCTATGGCGAGGCTATTGCGACTGGAGCCGCGCCATGGATCTCTCACCAATTTGGACACACGCTCGAATTTCGACCCGAATTTTCGCCGGAGCGTCGGTCTTGCCGTTGCTCTGCGGCCTCGGCGGCCCCGCGCTGGCGGAGGCGCGGGACCCTTTCGCCGCCATTGGCCATATTGTCGTGATCTACACGGAAAACCGCAGCTTCGATAACGTCTTCGGCCTCTATCCCGGCGCCGACGGGCTCGGCATAGGCGCGGATCGCTTCGCCCAGGTCGATATCGACGGCAAGCCTTTCGGCGAATTGCCGCCGATCCGCGGCGAGAAGGGCGTCGACGCCCGCTTTCCCGCCATTCTTCCCAATGCGCCTTTCGCGATCGACGCATTTTTGCCCAATGCGGAGAAGACGCCCGATCTGACGCATGATTTCTTCCAGGAGAAGGAGCAGATCGACGGCGGGAAGATGGATCGCTTCGCGGCCATTTCCGGCGCCGGCGGCTTGGTGATGGGCTATTACGACGGCCGCTCGCTCGCGCAATGGCGCCTCGCGCAGGAGTTCACGCTCGCCGATCATTTCTTCCATGGCTTCTTCGGCGGCTCCTTCGTCAATCACATGTTCCTCGTCTGCGCCTGCGCGCCGACCTTTCCATCGGCGCCGCCGTCGCTGATCGCCGAGGTCGACGAGGCCACCGGCCTGCTCGCCCGCGCCGCCGACTCGCCGAAGAGCGCTCGTATCGGCCCGCCGCGCTACAAAAAATCCGGGCCGGTGACCAGCGACGGCTTCGTGGTCAGCACGATGCAGCCGCCGACCCCGCTCTCGCCGCTCGAAGCGCCGTCTGGCGTCGGCCTGCCGCCGCAAACGCAGCCGACGATCGGCGATCGCCTCTCCGAAAAGGGCGTCTCATGGGCGTGGTACGCGGGCGGCTGGAACGATATGCGGGCTGGACGAATCCGTCAGCGCGAGGCGCCGGAATATTTCCAGACGCATCACCAGCCTTTCGTCTATTTCGCCAATTTCGCACCCGGAACGCCGGCGCGCGAGCAGCATTTGAAAGACGCCGACGATTTCTTCGCGGCGGCTGAGGCGGGGACGCTGCCCGCCGTGTCCTTCTACAAGCCGGTCGGCAAATTCAACGAGCATCCCAATTACGCCGATCTGAAGACCGGCGACGCGCATCTCGCCGATGTTGTCGCGCGGCTGCGGCGCAGCCCCAATTGGAACGACATGCTGGTCATCGTCACCGCCGACGAGAACGGCGGCGCCTGGGATCATGTCGCGCCGCCGCAAATCGACCGCTTCGGCCCCGGAACGCGCGTGCCCACGCTGATCCTATCGCCCTTCGCGAAAAAGGGATTCGTCGACCACACGACCTATGACACCGCGTCGATTCTGGCGACGATCGAGACGCGCTTCGGATTGGAGCCGCTCACCGCGCGCGACAAGGGCGCCGCAGACCTGCGCAATGCGTTGGATACTGTGGTTCCGGAGCCGGCGAGAGCCGCCCGCTGACCGGCGCCGCGCCGCGGCTCAAGTCATTCTGTCACAGCCCGGATGGGGAGGGCTACCCGAGGCTGTGGCGCCTGATCTATGGGCGCTGCCGAAATTTATAAGCACTGAATTAAAAGGATTTGTTGCCGAGTCATCGGGCGCCTGCGATAAAGGCCGCGGGTGGGAGCGCCCGAAAGTGCGGCGCCGCATAAACTGCCTGATCGTGTGCTTCATACCATTCTATAGATTATTTTGACCTACCCCATTGGATATTGT
>NZ_LUUM01000010.1:0-6924 GCF_001644125.1 Methylosinus sp. R-45379 | reverse complement strand
ATATTCATTATCTAAACAGTCAAGCTGTCTCACCGGCATTTCACTGATCCCTTTCCACCGACGTTGAGCCCGACACCGCCCCCAGGTGGTGGCGATCCTGTGCGCTCGCGTCGTTCCCAAGGAGTTATCACGATGCCTTCCAGGATGCAGTCTGGAGCGCGTGCCGATGTTTACACGCGCGTCACCGCCGAGATCATTGCGGCAATCGAGCAAGGTGCAGGTGATTGGCGTGCGCCGTGGTTCCACGACGGAGCCAGCGTCGCCCGGCCGACCAATGTCGCATCGGATCGGCGCTACCGCGGCATCAATACGGTGGCGCTGTGGGTCGCAGCCGTGGCTAACGGTTACCGCGATGGCCTGTGGGGCACCTATCGACAATGGCAGGACGCCGGGGCGCAGGTGCGCAAGGGCGAGCGTTCGACTACCGTCGTGTTGTGGAAGCAGGTCAGGTCGTCCGAGTCGGCTGGCCACGATGACGACGATGATGAAGGTGGCCATCGCCGAATGTTCGCTCGGGCTTTCTCGGTGTTCAATGTCGCTCAGGTAGACGGATACGAGCGCGCGCCAACGGACACGCTGCCGGAGAACGAGCGTCTCGCGCACGCGGAGGCGTTCATCGCCAACCTCAGCATCAACACCATGTTCGGCGGATCGGAAGCTTACTATCTGCCGCCTTCGGATACGGTATTCATGCCGGAATTTGCTTTTTTCCGGGATGCCGCGTCATTCTATGGGGTGTGGCTGCATGAGATCGGCCACGCCTCGGGGTCGAAGCACCGGCTTGACCGCGATCTCTCGGGTCGGTTCGGCTCGGCTGCCTATGCCGCCGAAGAATGCTGCGTGGAGATTCTCAGCGGGCTTGTGCTTGCCGATCTCGGCATTGCCCACCATCCACGCCCTGATCATGCCGCGTACATTGCCTCGTGGATTAGAGTATTGAAGGACGACCCCCGGGCTATCTTCACGGCTGCCAGCAAGGCACAACAGGCAGCCGATTGGATGCACGAACAGCAGCCTACGCCCGCGTCATCCGGCGTCGCCGACGAGACGGAGGCGGGCCACCTTGCTTCTCCTGTTCTCATCGGCGCGTTGTAGCAAAGCGCGAACCTGAACGTGCTGAGCGACCAAGTTCTCCCGATCACGCCGTTCCCGCTCCACGTCAACCTGCGGGGGACGGGGCCCCTCGAGCTGGGATAGCTTTGCAGCCGCAGCGGCCTCCCGCAGTTCCGCGAGTATTGCCGGAGCACGGTTCGCGGTCGCGCGGCTGACGCCGGCTTCCCGCGCCAAATCGGCAACCGTCAGGCGGCCGTCCAACCTGAACGTATTCCCTGAGACGAGCCGGGTGAGCGCTTCGCGAAGCGCTCCCTCGGTCGCAGTGCTGACCGGCTTCACGAGCGTTCCTCCAACAGTGGCGCGATCAGCTTGCGCATTCGATCCCGGTCCTGCCGGATCACGGTCCGCTGCATGTTCGACAATCTCTTCTCTTCCAGCATCGCCTCGGCATGCGTGATGGCGGCCTGCCACGCCGGCAGATGGTGATGTGCAATGCAGGAGTTCGGGCAGCGATCAGGGGCGCAGTTCGACAGGATGGGCTGGCTTTGCGAGTCTGTCGACCGGCCAAGGCAAAGCGCGGTCGACGGCTCGAAGAAGCAGTCGTTCAGGTAGCCGACGTGCAGCGTACGCGCGAGATGAGCAAGCATCGCTTTCACCCGTTTGCCGTCTGCGATCATGCCCGGCAGGGGACCGATCTCCTGCGCAACACGGTCGATCTCGTGCGTGATGCGGGAAGCGCCGGGGCCGGCAAGCCGCTCGCTACGCTGCGCCGCTTCGTAATGCGCAACGATGTCGTCGAGCTGTCCCAGATGATGTTCCTGCTCGACCTCCTGGCGGAAGCCGGAGGCCGATGATCCGGCATAGCCGTCGAACATCGCGACAGAGGCGTGCTTGTACTGGATCTTGCCGGCGACCACGCCGAACGGTCGGTTGGCGATATACCAGGCCACGGTTCGCCGGAGCTGTCGTGTGTTGAAGATCCAGCTTCGCCCTTCAACAAGCGGAATTGTCGGCTCGTCTGGCGCACCGAAGCACTGGTCCAGATGTTCACGATACCGATTGATCTGCCGCACCACATGCGGCACGCCGCGATCGAGCGCAACGGCGCGATGCAGAACGATCCAGATGCCATCGTCCTTACGCTGTGACCTATGCCTTGCCGCCAGACGTTCGGCGATCTCGACGGCACGGCCGACCGGCTCGATCGTTACCCATTCTTCTGTTTCGCCGCGATCCTGTCGGCCCTTGTAGACGATGCTGCGTATCGTCAGCCGTTCGATCATGCCGTCGGCACTGCGCTTGCGCTGAAGGCAGCCGGGTCGCATAGCTTGGACCTCACTGTCACGCATGCCGCTCAGATAGGCGCAAAGAATGTATGCGGCAGTCTGAAGCTGGCGTTCCTCATGCGCCAGTACAAATGCGTCGAAGCGTGGTCGCCATGGCTGGCCGCTATCGGGATCGATGACGATCGGCGTGTCCATCCCGCCTTGCTCGATGCCGAGTTCCTTCACCGCGTCGAGAACCATGGTATAGGCGGCTTTGTTGCCGGTAAGGTTCGTGGGGCTTATCCCGCTCTGTAATGCGATCAGCTGCATGTTCAGAACATGGCCATCCAGTGCAAGAGCAGCGCCGCCACAGATGCCGCCCATGCGCTCGGGCTCGTTCCAGACAGGAACGCCTCTTCCTTCTTGTCGCCGCCGGCTCACCCAGTCAGCCACGCGGGCTTCCATCGAGCGTTTCCGAGCCTGCCGTATCGTCGCCTTGTAGCCCGCTTCGAGCCCGTCAAGTTCGGCGCGCGCCGCGAGAATGTCGGTCGAGAACAGATCGACATAGCGTAGCGACCATAGCAGCAATGCGCCAATCACCGGCTCCGGGATTCGGGGCGTCGTGTTCTCATAGGGCCGCCCGCCGCAGCCGGCCACTTTGTATACCGGCGTGCCGTTCCAAGGCACGAAGCGCAAGCCGCCATGGGTCAGGAAGTGGGCGAGCCGGTGAAGCTGCACGGCCGGTCTCATGCAGGCAGCAACCCGGCTCGGCAATACGGAACGGTTCTTCTGGAACACGAGATAGGAGTCGAGCAGGTCCTGATCGACGAGCGCTGCATCGAACCGTCCCTCCCGTTCCCGCACGAACGCCATAAACTGACGCAATGTGGCAAGCGCTGCCCGCGCGCTCAACGGCCGTAGCCGCCCCGAGCGATCGGGTAGACGTTCGTTGAGCCAGGCGAAGATGTATTCCTTCGCCGTGAGCCTCTCCACCGGACAAGCAATATCGGTGAAGCCGATCGTCCGGAAGGCATTGCGCGCAGTCAGATGAAAGATCGCCGGATCGAGATTCCATACGTCGTCGCCGAAGCGCGAGAGTGTCTCCGGGTTGGTCCCTTCCTGGAGCTTCATCGAGCATAGCACGATGTCGCTCGGGCTGCGTATGGTGGACGGGGCTGCGGCCCGGAGGACGTTCGTCGCCGTCATTGTGCCATCGCCTCTACCGGCAGATAGAGGAGCGTCGGCTCTTCTGCAGCGATCCGTATCCGGGCCGCTTCTAAGATCTGGGGCGCAAATGCGGGCAGGATCTGCTTCGTGATGCGGTGCCAGGGGCGGCCGAACTTGAGCGACCACTCGCCGGCGTCTAGGACAGCGCGCTGATCAGCCATGAAGGATTGGAATGCGATGAGCGCAGGCAGCTTGCGTTCTGTGATCACAGCGTTCTTGCATTCGAGGCAGCCCCAGAACGGCGTCGGGCAGGGTCTGCCTGCCTCCGCGAACGGGCTCTCGTAAAAGCCGCCGCATCGTGCGAGCCAGACGTCCCATTCGTTTGTTTCCGGAAGCGGGTCTTGCCGCTCCACGACAAGGTCTTCCCGCTCGCTCCTGGCGATGCGCGGCTTCAGCGCAGCGTCGAGGGCATCGTGGAACGCGGCGGCCAGGGTTTGCTCGTGAACATGGCGTAGGGCCGGAATGTCCGCGTAGTGGCGAGCCGCGACGCCAATCGAGTGACCGACGGCGAACTGCTCGAGCTGGCCGTTCGTGCGTCGATACCATTCGGCCTTGTGGGTCTTGCGCAACCGCGAAAGACTCAATCGCAGCGGCGCGCCGTCATCATCGACCAGATGATACCGTTCGACAAAGGCGGCGATGCCTTGGCCGCCTTCTTCGTTGGCCGGGCGCAGGCCGTCGATGGTCCAGAGCATCCACAGGCGATCCGCCCCAGTGTGGCGCCGAGCACGTTCGGTAAGCGCGATCGCCATTCTGACCAGCCCGCCGGGCGTGGCGCTCGACCCGTCCCGAACTCGCAGACTCTTCCACTCTGAGCCGCGTGCCCGGCGCTTGTAATACTCGATCTCGACATAGCCTTTGGTGGGATTGCGCAGGCAGTCCGCCTTCAGGCGGATCAGGCATTCCATCTCCATGCCCGTCTCCAGCGACAACAAAGCCAGGAATGCCGCAAGATCGACCGCCGTGAGATGGAAACCTCGGTGTGGCTCCTCGATCCTGCTATCGACCTTGCGGTATACCGCAAGGTTGACGAAGCGCCTGAAAGCCGGGTGCCGCGTCTCGATCTGTCCGGATCGCACAATCTCGGTCACGACCGCATCATGATGAGCGCGTAGCCGCGCGCATATATCCACTCCCGGTGGAGGCGGCGGAACGTCGTCACCGAGCACGATGCGCTGACGAGCATCGGTGATCTGAGCCCGTGCCGCGGTACGCAGCGCATCGGCGATTCCGCTGCTATAGGCGTCGCGAGGCCGGCTGCCGCCACTATCGCCGTGACCGAGATAGCGCAGACGGGATACGACGTCCGTCGTCAGCACGCCGGGACAATCCTCGACCGCGATGCGGAGCACACTAATCAGCGCTGCTAGAAGGTGCCGCTGGGACAATCGACTCCCGGCATTCTGCTCGAGCCATGCCTCATAATCGTTGATCAACTCCACGGTGATGTTGCTGAGTCCGCGCAGGACGATCTTCTGATCATCCAGGAACGACCAGAACCGGCGGAGATTGATTACCTTGCGCTGCATCGAGCGTCCGATCGGCGTCGGCCCCATCTGGCGGATGCGTTCCCGCACCAGCGGGGCGATCTCGGCAACGAAGAGTTGGTTCGACCAAGAACTGAGATCCACAATTTGCTCGTCGCCTGTCTCGACACGCACAGCGAAGCGGCGTGGATCGGCGACGATCGTGCCGGCAACGATGCTCTCGTCCGGAGCGTTCGACTGAGGCGGGAAAGTCGCCCGTCGTCCCCGGCTCATAGCGCGAGTTCCCCGGACGTCACGTCGAGGCCGAGATTACCCGCCGCCGCATCGACGATCTCCTGGCTGTCAGCGAGGTGGTCGAGATAGATATAGGTGCTCTCGATCCTGCTGTGCCCCATCAATCTTTGGAGCTTCAGCAAAGGGTCGCCGATCATCCGACGGTAGGCGGAGCCCAGATGCTGCGATCGCTCACTGACCACCCAGGCGACCTGCTCGCGCAGAAGCAACGTCAGCATGTGGACCGCAAAGCTGTGCCGAAGCATGTGAGGAGTAACGTGCATGTCCGTGAAGCCGAAGTGACGGCATCTCTCGCTGGCGCGTCCGAACACAGCTTCCCATGACGCCATTGTCATCGGCTCCCCACCTTCCGTCAGCCAGAGCGCCAGCGGCGCACCGGTGGCATCGTTGAGACGCGTCCGCTCCGAAGGCGTCAACTGATCGACGCTTACCCTCACCACGCGGTCGCCATCGTTCAGGCGCAGAGCCCGATGCTCGCATTCGACCACCGTAATCGAGCTACGCACTCGGCGGACGCGACCACTCCGCCGAAGTCGCGCAAGGGCGTTATCCCGTTCGATCCGGACGTAGTCGTGCAACTGCTCGATCAGCCGGATCGGCATGCGAATGTCCCGACCGCGCGAACCCTTTGCGGTCGCAGCAGCCAGTCGGAAGGGCAGAGATCTGGCCGTGGAATCCAGGCATGTATCCAGTGCGGGCAACTCGTTCAGCAACAAGCTCGACGCTTCCTGCAGCCGCAGGCCGGTCGTGATCAGCAGTTCTGCGAAGAGCGCATTGCGCTCTCCGTTGTGGCCTCGCCATGCAGGGTCTTCCTGACCGTCGGGAAGCCTGCCACGCAGCCCCACCTCGCGGAACACCAGATAGCGAGGTAGGTCGAGGAAGCGCATGTCGCCATTGCGGGCGCCGCTTTCCTTGGCGCAGTTCACCGCCATGGCGATAACCGCACCTGACGTTGATGCGCGTGACCAGAGCTGCCGGTAGGTGAACGGAGCGAGAGCAATGATCTTTTCGTCAACCGCCCATCGATAAAGCTTGTCGAGCGCCGCGATCATCCGGTTCCAGGAAGAGGCCGATATCCGAAACGGAGGTTCAGACATGCGCCGAGCTTCGTGGAACGCAGCGATGTCATCGCGATCGGCTGACCAGAGAGACCTGCCGTGCCGCCGCTCTTTGAGGAAGCGCATCCAGACGACGATGTCTCGTGCATAGGCACGAAGGCTGTTCATCGAGCGCACGCCCATGGTCGGGCACAATCGGAGGAAGCGGTTGAGGTGGTGATCGTAGGCGCCGTCGCTTCGCAGAATGAACGGCATGCCCTCGATAAGGCCGATGCTGTCCGCGGCGGCGATCTCGTCCGAGGACAGCTCGGATGACGTTCCATTGACCGTCTCGGAGCGGTGTAGGGCGGAAAGATCGGTGAAGAACAATTGCGGCAATGGACCTCCCAACGGTGCGAAGCTTTTGCCGAGGGCGGGCTCGAGCCCGCCCTCGGCAAAAGCTTCGCACCGTCATCACTCGACAGTTCTGTGTCTCGGACTGTCGGCGATACTAACCGCCAACCCTGACGTCTGTGAGACAGGTACGCAGTGTCTGGATAA
>NZ_LUUM01000009.1:0-7122 GCF_001644125.1 Methylosinus sp. R-45379 | reverse complement strand
CGGCCGCCGCCCGAAGGGCGTCGTTGGACGTGTCTGCATGTTCCTTTGCCTCATTCAGGCAAAAGAAATCCGCTCACCGAAACGGTGCCAAAATGCTTGACAGCGATTTGCGGAAGTGTGATTCTCTCAGTTGCTACACATTGAGAAGGGCTTCCGGGGCGTGATCGTTTCGGGGGCCTTTTTCTTTTGCTGGGTTCTCCTCTCGCCGCCTCTCACGCGCCTTTCGATGCGCCGTCGCCGGCGTCGAAAGAACGATACTCCTCGAGCAACTCGGGCAGGCGAGCGGCGAGAAACTGCGCAAATGCGCTTCCATCCGCTTTTGCCAGCGTCACTCTGACATCGCGCTCGGAGGCGCGAATTTCCGCGATCGATTGGCCCGCGGAGTTCCTGATCTCTATGATCGGGCGGGCAGGGCGCGGCTCCGCCTCGGCCCGCTTCGCCGCGGCGAGCGTCCGTGCAAAACGCGTGTCGCCATCGAGCGATGAGAAGGCGGGAAGGGCGGCCGCCGCCCTCGCCCGCCTCAGCGCCGGAGCGTCACGCAACAACTCGGCGAATTCCTGCCAGCGGCCGCGGCCGATCCTCGGCGCCCTTCCGATCGCTCGAACGACATCCTCCGGCACCGCCTTGGCGACCGATATGAGCTTGGAGGCCTCGGCCCTGTCGATGGCGAGCGCCTGCTGAATGACCGAGCGACTGCGCCCGGCGCTCTCCAACCGCCAAGCGAAGACCGCGCGTTCGATGAAGCTCAAATCCTCACGCGCTGAATTTTCGACGCCCTGCGCGATGATGAGATCATCATCGCCGAGCGCGCGAATGATCGCTTTCACCGGACGGCCGAGTTGGAGCGCGGCGCGAATGCGGCGATGGCCGAAGGCCGTCTGATAGCGACCGGGCAGGGCAGGGTTGACGCGCAGCAGGACGGGAACTTCCTGCCCACGATCGCCGATCGATTGTTTCAGCGCCTCGAAGGAGGCGTCCTCCTCCTGCGGGAACCGATCGGCGAAAGGGGAGGGGTCGACCAACCCCGGGTCGATGTCGACCACCTGCTCGCCCGCGGCGATGCGTGCCCGCAGCATTTCGTTTTCCCGCTCTATGTCGGAGAAGGTCTCCTTCATCGAGCGCACCGCCCCGGCCGCGACGCGGCGCGGCTCCGGATTGTTGTCAGCAGACAACATCGGGGCGGGGGGCTGCGCGAAGAGGGAGCGGATCGTATCCGTGCGCTTGCTCATCGCCGCCAGACCTTTTCCATGAGGCTGAGGATTTCCCGATTGACGCCATTGACCGATTCGAGCCCGCGCTCGAAAGCGGCGCGGCCGACCGAGCCCCTTTCGAGTTCGTAGAGCGATTGCTTGGTGAGCCCGGCATTGGCGATGGCCGTCGACTTCCATACCGTCGCGCCCAGCACATCCTGGCCGAAGAGATTGCGCAGAAGAGCGACAATCTGCGTTTCCGGCACGTCATTGGGATCGTGCCGTGTCACGACATATCGGATGAAATCATAATCCAGCCGGCCGCCTGCCTCCTCGATGACCGTCATGACGTCCGACGTCATGAGCAGAAATTGATTCATCGAGGCCACATCCACCATCTGCGGATGAATGGTCACGAGCATGGCCGTCGCCGCATTCAGCGCGCCCATGGTGAGATAGCCGAGCTGGGGCGGGCAATCGATCACGACGACGTCGAAATCGTCCGCGATCTCGGCGATCGCGCTACCGACCCGCCGAAAAAACAAATCGCCGCCGCGCAGTGACCGCTCCGCCATGGCGCGCGGAGTGTGATGCTCGAATTCCATGAGCTCGAGATTGCCGGGGACGAGCGAGACCCCGGCGAAATAGGTGGGTCGCACCACGTCCCGCATCGGCCGGCGCGCCTCGTCATAGCGAATCGCGCCATAGAGGGTTTCGCCCTCGCCAATATCGAACTCCGGCTGATAGCCGAACATGGCCGAAAGCGAGGCCTGCGGATCGAGGTCTATGGCCAGCACCCGATAACCTTCGAGCGCGAGAAACTGCGCGAGATAGAGCGACGTCGTGGTCTTGGCCGACCCGCCCTTGAAATTGGCGACCGCGATCACCTGCAATTTGTCGCCGGGGCGCCGATGCGGCAAGAATCCGAGCGCCTCCTTTGGACGCGCGCCCGCGAGGTAGACGCGCAGCTCACCGATCTGGGCCGGCGTGTAGGATCGCCGTCCACCGCCCGCCACCGCGGGCGTCGGGCCGAGCCCGTCGAGCGACAATTGCCGAAGATATCCGTCGGACACGCCGAGGAATCGCGCGACCTCGCCCGACGAGAAAGAGCGAAGGGTTTTTCGAGCCGCCGGCGGAAACAGCGTGGCGCTCAACGCCTGCATCTGCCCCGACAAGACTTTCGCATGGCGGGTCATTCGCTGCAGCGCGCTCTCCGGCGCCGTATAGGGCAGGGCGTCCAAGTTGCTCGTCACAGAAAACGGTTCCTAAGCGTTAAACGGCCAATTTCCGTCTGTGACTAGAGGCCGATTCTCGATTCGTTGCAAGCCGTATTGAGTTAATGGTGTCCTAACGGCCCACCGGCCGCAGTCCGCGCAAAGGCATGCATCGCCCATAGCGCCTCAATGATTCGGCTCTCGGCCGATGAACGCGCAACCCGCATTGGCACGGCCCGCGGTCTCGAACCGAAGGAGACAGACGAGCGTCGACTGTGTCCCCTCGAATCGCGATGAGCGCACCGCTCCCGTGCGGACATACGTATAGCGAAAAAGCTCCTGCCGCGGCAGCAGGCGCCGCTGAGACGACCTAGCCGCCTTCTCAGCGGCGCTGACGCGACCGAGAAGGGGCGGCAGGTCAATACCCTGATCGGCGGCAAGGGAGGCCGCCGACAGTCGCTCCCACGTAGCGACCGAGCCTGGCGTTCTCCGAATTCTGGGCGTTCAACGGCGCAACACGCCCCGCGCTTTTTATTTAAGCAATTCGGCCCCGGAGCAAGACGCTTATATTTGTTCCGCGGGCGAGCGGCGATCTATCGCTTCACGCGTGAGGAAAACTGCCTCAATCTACGCCGCTATGGGACCAGCCCCTGCCCCGGCTCCACCATGATGCTGAGCGTGACAAAGAGCCAGAGCACGGCAAAATCGACCTTGTCGACAGACATTCCCTCTGCATTCCGCGAACTCCTTTGCGCCAGACGAATACAAAGCTATGCCATATTATTTTATATCATTTACATATCGTAACGGAAAGCACACGCCAATCTGAACGATAGCAAGATGGAATAACCCCATTTTTGTCTAATACCTGGAGCCGATGGCCGGCACATCGAAAAGTATTTCGCGCTCAACGGGAGGCGGAGTGGCGTATCCATAAGCAGAATATCGACCATTATATTATCGTCATTTGGACAGCATTCATCGGCGCAGACCACACAATGGCTACCCGATCCCGCTTCTGGCGCCCGCCAGCACGCAATACGCGAGCGTGACGCTGAGCGGCGCAAACGCCGGCCTGAAGATCAACGGAACCAATTACACGCTCATCCAGACTGTCGCGCAGCTCGACGCGCTCGACAGCCATGACGCCACCGTCCTGCCGGGAACCACGGCGGCGAGCGTCTCCGGCAATTATGCGCTGGGGCAGAATATCGATGCGTCAGGGACGACCTACACCGATGCGTTGATCGAGAAATTTTCCGGAATGCCGGCCGGCCTCGACCATACGGTCGGCAATCTGACGATCACCTCCACGGCGTTAGTGAACAATAATCCCGTTTCCAATCTCGCTCTGATCGGCCAGACGACCGCTGGCGGCCTCGTTCGCGATATCGGAGTCGTCAACGCCAATATAAGCTCCTCGGCCACAGTTGTCTTTTCGTCCGGACCGCAGACAGTTTACGACAACTTCCTCGGTGCGCTGGTCGGCTCGAATTTGGCCAATATCAGCAAAGCCTACAGCACAGGAACCGTCGTTGGAGGCAATTCCGGCGGTCTGATCGGCTATAACGGCATTTTCCCACAACCCGGCGTGTTCAACACCATCTCGGACAGCTTCTCGACAGTGAATGTGACCGGTGCAACGGTCGGTGGACTGATCGGCCGAAGGCGAATATCTCAAGATCTATCGTTCCCACGCCAGCGGAACCGTCGACTCTTCACTCGGAGGAAACAGCGGAGGATTGATCGGCTACGCAAGCAATACGAATGTTTACGATTCTTACGCAACCGGTGATGTCCTCGGCGGCACGATCGGCGTTGGTCTCGGAGGCCTCATCGGAAATGTGCCGAGCGGCTCCGCTCCGATCCTCATCAGGAACTCCTTCGCCACCGGCAATGCGACGGGTTTCTACGATCTCGGAGGGTTGGTCGGCACTGTCTCATCGTCGATTTCCAACTTCACCCTGGAGAATAGCTACGCCACGGGCAATGTGACCAGCTATCAGAACACAGATGTCAGCCAGCCCCCCGGCATCGGCGGCCTGATCGGCGCGGCCAGCAGCTTTGGCTCCAACATCGTGACGATCACGAATTCTCACGCCACGGGCAATGTGACCTATACGGGGGCCTTCGGCACGGGGGCCGGCGGCCTCGTCGGCTATACGCAGGGTAACGGGCTCATCGCCAATTCTTACGCCACCGGCAATGTCACAGGCGTCTCCGGCACGGGCGGCCTTATTGGCACAGGCGGCTCGACCAACATCACCAACTCCTATGCGACCGGCAATGTGACCGGGGGCAACAACGCCGGCGGCCTCGCGGGCTCCAGCAGCGCGACCATCACCAATTCCTACGCTACGGGCAATGTCGTCGCCAATGTGCAAGCCGGCGGCCTCGTGGGAACCAACGCCGGCGGGACGATCACCGGCTCACACGCGACCGGATCGGTGACCGCTCTCGGCACGACGACCAACGCCACGCTGGCTTCCGCCGGCGGGTTGGTCGGAACCAATTTTGGACTAATCTCCAATTCCTACGCCACCGGCGCCGTGACGGGCCAGAGCGGCTACACGGGCGGGATCGCCGGCGTGAATTTCAACAATAGCGGCAATCCCAACAACACGACGACCGGCGTCATCAACAACAGCTATTACAACTCCGAGGTCAACCCCAGCTTGCCGGCGACCAATTTTCCGTCAGGCCTCGCAAGTCAACTCGTCGCCGGCAAGGTGACTGGCGGCGGCGGTTTGACGAGCGCCCAAATCAAGGACGCGCCCTTCTATATCAATGGCACGATCAACCAAGTGTTCGCCGCGCGCGCGGCAGCGGCAGAAGCCGCCGCAGCCGCCGCCGCGCGTCTGGCCCAGACGCAACATGCGGCGAGCGGCGCCGGCAATGTGATCTCCAATCGGGCGACGGCGCCGACCACTGTTCCCAACGGGTTGCTCGCCACGGCGGGCAGAGCGGCGGTGGAGGCCGTGTCCTCGGCCGATGTCGACGCCCTCATACAGGGCTGCGAGCCCACGCAGACGCCTCTGCCGGCGGTCCGCACGCATACGCAGCATGCTTCGACGACGACGAGCGGGCCTCACAAGGTCCACGTCTCCTCGCCGGGCGCTCATTATCGCGCGCGCATTCGCAGCATCGAACTCGACGGCCAGCATTTCGATCTTGGCAACGGCGGCAGGAACTCGGCTCCCACGCCAAATGCCCAATAATGAGGTCGATCCTCGAACGGAGATCCGTGTTCTTCTTCTCCTGCTCGGCCGCGCCGCAGGCCTTCGCCCAAAGACAGCGAACTGACCCTCGACGCCGTGCTCGTCGGTCTCGGACGATGCAGCCGAGACCGACAAGGGCCTCGACGACCGATCGCCGGCGATACGCGCGAGGGGGCCGGGTTTACCGCTTTGTCTGTCGATGATAGAATGGCTTATGATCCATTTGCTCCGCGCGCTCATCCCCATGCTCGCATTGGCTTCGCTGCTCCTCGGAGCCGCGCCGCTGGCGCGCGCCGGTCACGGATGCGAGGGCATGAGCGCCGCCGCCATGGAGGATTGCCATAAGGCGGCGGGGGATCGCGGCTCGGTCGCGGCGGATGATTGCGCGGCTGTGTCCTGCGCGCAGATTTCGCCCGTCGCCACGCCGAATGAATGCTCCTTCCTCATCCCCGCCGTAACGGCGAAGGGGAGGGCCATCGCAGCGAGCGACGCCGATTTCGCCTCACTGACCGGCTCTCCAGAGCTTCGACCTCCGATCGCCTGAAGCCGCAATCGCCGGCTCCGCTGCTCGCGCGACGGAACGGCCATGTCGCTTCAACGCCATCCGCCGCAGCAGCGGCCGGAGATCGAGATCATGCCTCCTTACGCGCCTATTTTCGGCGCGCTCGCGCTCGCCGCGAGCGTGACCGCATCCGTGCTTCACGCCTCCCATTCCGACGCCACCCATAGCAACGCCGCGGGGTCCGAACTTTCGGCGCGGGCCGCCGCGCTCGATGATCCCATCTTGTTCTATCGCGATCCGATGGGTGGGACGGAGATCGCGCGCCAGCCGCGCAAGGACGAGATGGGAATGGATTTCCTGCCCGTGCGCCGCTCGCAGCTCGCGCCCTTCGTCGCAAAGCTCCCCGAGCCGCCAGTCGCCGCGAGCGAGGAGCCGCTCTTCTACCGCGATCCTATGGGCGGTGACGCGATTTCCGCCACGCCGCGCAAGGACGGCATGGGGATGGACTTTCTGCCGGTCCGTCCCGCCGATCTGCGCGCCATACTGACGAAGCTCGCCGCCGCGCCGCGCAGGAAACGCATCCTCTACTACCGCAATCCGATGGGGCTGCCGGATGTGTCGGCCGTTCCGAAGAAGGATTCGATGGGCATGGATTACACGCCCGTCTATGAGGGCGACGATGTCGAGGCCGATGGCGCGCTACGCATCGCACCTGGGAAAATCCAGCGCGCCGGCGTGCGCTCGGAGCTGGTGCGCCGTCAGCCGATCGTCACCGAGATTCGCGCGCCCGGCGCCGTGCAGGTCGACGAGCGCCGCGTCGCCGTCGTCGCGACGCGCTCGGAAGCCTTCATCGAGAAGGTCTTCGAGGCGACGACCGGCGCGCGCGTCGCCAAGGGCCAGCCGTTGGCGCGGCTCTATTCGCCGGCCATTGCGGCGGCGGCTGCCGATTATCTCGCCTTCTCCGGCGCACGCCCTCGAGCAGGCTGGGATCGCCGCTG
>NZ_LUUM01000008.1:0-5069 GCF_001644125.1 Methylosinus sp. R-45379 | reverse complement strand
GCCTACGGCGAATGCTTACGCTGGAAACTCCCATCCGCCATTCGCATTGGAGAACAGCCAGCCATTGGGCAGATGCACGATCAGCGCGCCGATCATCAGCGGAATGAGCGAGAGGCACACGAAGCGCGTGAAAACGCCGAAGATCAATGCGAGGCCTCCGCCGATTTCCGCGGCCACGACCACATAGGCGAGCAGCGATGGGTAGCCGAGCGATTCGAAGAATCGCGCCGTTCCAGGCAGAGTGAACACGAAAATTTTGAGAAGCCCATGCGCGAGAAACAGCGCGCCGAGGCTCACACGCAGCAGCAGAGCGGCGTAATCGGCGTTACGAACATTGGTCATTGTCTCGATCCTTTTGGTCATGTTTGCGATCGCGGCCGGCGCGCCGGCGCCGGCCTATGGTCATGCGGAGTCGACGAGAACGATCTCGCTGTCCTCGAGCGCTGTGACGCGTAGGATGTCGACATCGCTGATGGCGGCGCCGTCACGGGCGTTGACGCGCAGATCGTCGATCCGCACGGCGCCGCTCGCCGGCACGAGATAGGCTTTGTGGTCGCGGCCCAGCGCATATTCCGCCGTCTCGCCGGTCCGGAGAGTCGCGCCGACGACGCGCGCCTCGGCGCGGATCGGCAGCGCGTCGCCGTCATTGTCGAAGCCGGAAGCGAGAGTGACGAAACGGCCCGAGCGCTCGCCCTTGGGAAAGGGGCGAGATCCCCAATCCGGCGCACCGCCGCGCGTCGTCGGCAAGATCCAGATCTGAAAGATCCGGGTGGTCTCATTCTCGAGATTATATTCGGAATGGGCGATCCCTGAGCCCGCGCTCATCACCTGCACGTCGCCGGCCGCGGTGCGGCCCTTATTGCCGAGACTATCCTGATGCGTGATCGCGCCCTCGCGGACATAGGTTACGATTTCCATGTCGCGATGCGGATGCGTCGGAAAGCCGGAGTGCGGCGCGATCGTGTCGTCGTTCCAGACGCGCAGATTGCCCCAATGCATCCGCTCGGGATCGTGATAGCCGGCGAATGAGAAATGATGCTTGGCGTCGAGCCAGCCGTGATCGGCGCCGCCGAGGCTGTCGAAAGGTCTCAGTTCGATCATTGCAAATCTCCCGTCGCGTGATCGGTCGCTGTCGATGGAGCGGATTTAAGGGTTGCGCTCCTTTCTGTTCAGTCGGATAATTTTTGTCGAACTGTTCGAGAAAGTTGAAAAGTGAGCAATCCGGGCGCGCCCAGCCTCGACCAGCTGACCATCTTCCTGGCCATTGTCGACGCCGGCAGCTTCGCCGGCGCGGCGCGGCGGCTGAACCGCGCCGTCTCGGTGATCAGCTATGGAATCGCCAATCTCGAGGCGCAGCTCGGCATAGAGCTGTTCGAGCGCGAGGGAACGCGCAAGCCGCGGCTCACCGTGGCCGGGCGCGCGCTGCTGGCGGAGGCGCGGGCGATCTCGCGCGGCGTCGAGGATTTGCGCGCCAAGGTCAAGGGCCTGCTCGAGGGGCTGGAGGCGGAGGTCGATCTCGCCGTCGATGTGATGCTGCCGACGGAGCGGGTGGGAGCCGTGCTGCGGGAATTCGCGCAGCAATTTCCGACGGTGGCGCTGCAGCTGCATGTGGAGGCGCTCGGCGCGGTCACGGCGATGGTGCTGGACGGCGCGGCGATGATCGGCGTATCGGGTCCGCTCTCGCTCGGCGTCGAGGGGATAGAGAGCATCGCGGCCGGATCGATTGCGCTGATCCCGGTCACGGGTCCCGATCATCCGCTGGGGCGCATGGCGCGCATCCCGCCCGGCGCCGCACGCGAGCATACGCAGCTCGTGCTCACGGATCGCTCGCGCTTCACCGAGGGACGCGATTTCTCTGTGATCAGCCCGCGCAGCTGGCGGCTCGCCGATCTCGGCGCCAAGCACGCTTTGCTGCGCGAGGGCGTCGGCTGGGGCAACATGCCTTTGCATATGATCGCGAGCGATCTGGCGTCGGGCGCGCTGGTGCGGCTCGCCATGCCGGATCATCCGGGCGGCCTCTATCGCTTTTCGTGCATTTGGCGGCGTGAGGCTCCGCCGGGGCCGGCCGCCTCCTGGCTGGTCGATCGCTTCGTCGCGCTGGGCGCGGTCGATTCGCCGGTCGAAGGGCTGAGCGACGTTTGATCGGGATCTCATTCTCGAGAAAACCTCGTCAACCCTTTGCCGGCTCGCTCGATGCGGGATGAAGCGCGCAGAGGATGGTTCCAAGCAGGATCAGCGCTCCGGCCAGGAACAGCGGCGCCGCGAGACCGCTATGGACGACGAGAAACGCGCCGATTCCCGCGCCGAGAAAGATTGCCGCGACACTGCCCAGGCGCCGCGGCCAATTGGCGTTGGCGCCGCCGGCGAGCGGCGAATCCGCGGCGAGGCCGGTCAGCGTCAAGGTCAGAACGGTCGTGGTCAGATCGGGAATCTTCAGCTGCCGAATGGTCGCGTTGCGAAAACCCATGGCGACGGCGGTGAATGCGATGATCGCGTAAATCATTATCGTCGAGCGCGGGCTCGTGGCTTCCACGCCGAAGGCCATGACCGCGCTCGCCCAGATCAGTAATGCCTCGATGATCGCGGCCGCAGTCAGCCAGCGACGCAGCGGCAGGCCGACATGCGCGCGACCGATGCGCCCGGCGCCGAGCGCGCCTAGCAGAAAGGCGGAGAGCGCGACGAGATAAGGCGTCACCTCGAAGCCTGGCGCCCCTGTCGCGGCTAGGCCGAGGAAGACGATATTGCCGGTCATATTCGCGGTGAAGACCTTGCCGAGGCCGAGCACGCTGATCGCATCGACGAGGCCGGTCGTGACCGAGAGCAACAAGAGCAGCCATGGCAGCGGAGACTGCGAAGGCTCGTACATGAGCGGCTTTCGGTCGCGCTTGCCGAGGTCGAGCATGGCGATGAGAGCGAAGCCCGCGACGAGCCCGAGATGCTCGAAAAAGGCGTTCGCCGCCGCTATACGCTCCGGCCCCTGCATCGTCCAAAAGGGATTGGCGGTGAAAGCAGCGAGCAAAGTGAAGCTCCCGAGCGCCGCCGCTCCGAGCCACGCCATTCGGTCGAGAAGAATGAGGGCCGGGCCGATGATCTCGACCGCGATCGTCAGCGCGGCGAAGAGGGTGGGCGGATGCAGTCCGAAATGCTCTTGCTCCGCCACGGCGCCGGGCCAATCCAAAAGCTTGCTCACGCCGCCGAGCAGATAGGCCGCGACGAGCAGCAGGCGGATGAGGAAGCTCATCCATCGCGACGAGAGAATTGCCAAGATGGGCTTGGAGGTCGCGCTCATCGCGCGCGCGCCTGATGGATTTCGGCGATATAGCCGCCTGGAAATTCGACGAGCGCCGCCCGTCGATCGCCTGCGTCATAGGGCCGTACAACAATTCTCGCGTCGGCTGCCTCCGCCTTGGTGAGCGTCGCTTCGAGGTCGCTCACCTCATAGCCGGTGAAATCGCGGCCCCAGGGCCAAGGCAATTGCCCATTCGAGACAAGAACCGTGAGCTTGCCATAGCCGGAGGCGATCCGCACGCGGCGGATCGTCTTGTCCGGCTGGCCCGCTTCGCTTCCGGGCGCCGACTTCTCATCGGAAAGGATGCGTCCATGCGCGAAGCCGGTCCAGCGACGGATGAACTCATCGGCGGCGTCGGCGGTGAGATAGACGCGGTTTTCGGGGACGCTCGTCAGCGGCGCATAATTCGGCTTGGCTGTATGCCAATAGAGCTGCATGTTCACGCCGCCCGGCCATTGCACGACGACATCGCGGCCGATGGGGTCGGGGAAGGTTTCGATCAGCCGTATCGCCCCATTGCGTCGCGCCGCCTTCACCGCGGCGTCTATGTCGGTGACGAGTTTCGAGCCTCCGGTGGCGCTAGCCTGTCATTGATGGATATCGCCGCGGCCGCGTCAGCCGTCGCGGTCCCTATTCGCGGGGAGCGGCCCCAGAACATGTTGCGAGCAATCATGGCGAATGAAGCGGACGAGCTCGGCTCGATCGGCGGTCCGTTTGGCGATCGGAACGATCTGCTCGCCGAGCAATATTCCGGCGAGCCCGACGAGCGCGACGACTGGCGGCGCAGGGGAACGGACGCCGAGCAGGCTGTAGACGACGCCGATCAAAAGTCCGGCGCCGAGGGATAGGAGATAAGAGCTCATCGCGTTGGGCTTCCTGCTTCTCGAGAGAGTGACGGGCGCGGCGGGGCGCGAAGCTGAATAGCGAGCGCCGCGGCGCTGAACGCAGCTCCCAAGACGGCGACGGCCGGCCATTCGCCGAGCCGCCAAGCGATCATCGCGCTGAACGAGCCCCCCGCGCCGCCGAGGAACATGGTCGTCATGAACAGAGTGTTGAGCCGTCCGCGCGCTTCGGCGCGCAGCGCGTAGATCACATGCTGATTGGACACGAGCGCCGCCTGCATCGCGAAATCGAGCGCCATTACGCCAGCGATGAGTCCTGCAAGACCGCTCCAGAAGGCCATCGCCGCCCAGGAGGCCAGCGCCAGCGCGGCTCCCAGTCGAACGATCGTGGACGGTCCGCGCGCGTCGGCTATGCGTCCGGCGAGCGGCGCGGCGATGACGCCGATCGTTCCGACCACGCCGAACAAGCCCGCATCGGCGGCGCCGAGCCCGAGAGGCGGCGCCGCGAGCCGTAGCGCCAACACTGTCCAGAAGACGGAAAAAGCGGCAAACAGGAAAGCTTGCGTGAATGCTGCGCGCCGCAGCGCCGGCAGGTCGCGCCAGAGATGCCGCAGAGAGCCCATCAGCTCTGGATAAGCGAGGCGTAGCTCGCCACGCACATCCGGGAGAATCGCTTGGAGGGCGAGCGCCACCAGCAGCATCGCCGGAGACGCGGCGAGGAACATGGAGCGCCAGCCGAATTGTGCGGCGACGAATCCGGCGAGCGTGCGGCTCAGCAGCACGCCGAGCAGCAGTCCCGACATCACTGCGCCGATGGCGGCGCCCCGCCGCTGTGGGTGCGCGAGTTCCGCAGTGAGTGGAACGAGCTGCTGCGCGACACTCGCAGCGAAACCGACGAGCGCCGACGCGATGGCCAGCGTGAGCGCATCGGGCGCCGC
>NZ_LUUM01000007.1:0-9104 GCF_001644125.1 Methylosinus sp. R-45379 | reverse complement strand
TCCAGGTCGCAGGCTTCAATCTCGGCGTCCTGATGCGCGCCCTCGTCGGTTGCGGGACGCCAAGAGAACGCGCCGAGGCGGCCAGAAACGTCTTTTTGTTCGTTATTCGGACGGATAGCGCCACGGGCATCGTCATCATCGTTGACATCGGCAGCGCGCCGGCCATGCTCGCCGTCATCGCCGCTCCGGAACTCGATTAATCAAGCCGCGACTTCGTCACCGCGCTGGTAACTTGAGGCAACTCTCGTCCCGTGCTCATAAAGCAAGCTGCATCCCGGCATAGACCACACACACCTAATCCCTGGACCAACAGCGAAATGTGCGCTTTCTAGCAAGCATCAGCGCGAAGGTTGTGGCCGCCGCCCATCGCGGCCAGGACAATCAGGACAGCTTCGTCGACGAGACGATCGCGCTCGGACATACTCAGCGCGCCATCATCGACATGTCGCCGGCAGGCAAGCAGCCCACGCGGTCCCCGGACGGCCGCAAGGTCATCGTGTACAACGACGAGAGCTACAATTTCCGAGAGCTACGGCGCGACCACGAGAAGCGGCGCGAACCGGAGCGTGCTCTCGTCGGACTGCGGGTCGGCAAAATGACTGAGGCGGGCGAGGCCTGGCTTGGTGTCGAGCCGGGAGACAACGGCGATGCTTGAGCACCGCGGAATGGTCAACGGACGC
Organism: Methylosinus sp. R-45379; assembly: GCF_001644125.1. NCBI lineage: Bacteria > Pseudomonadati > Pseudomonadota > Alphaproteobacteria > Hyphomicrobiales > Methylocystaceae > Methylosinus > Methylosinus sp. R-45379. Next base: position 8,424 of record NZ_LUUM01000007.1, on the reverse strand, counting down.
ACGAAACCGTTGCGCGTCGCTGTGTTCAACGCCAGCGAACGCTACCACGGCTATGCGACCGGGGTCGGGAAGCACGCTGTCAACATGGTCGGGGAGCTTGCCAGAAGGAAAGACGTCGACCTGACATTCTGGGTGCCAAAGGACTACTGGGCCCTAGATCAATCGGCACCTTCGATGGCACCACTCGCCCATGTCCAGAGTTGCCGCTTGCCGATATCACGACGCGCTTATGCCGCTGCGACCCTGAGCTTGAACTGGCCCTCTCTCGACGCGTACTCCGGCGAGGTGGATTGGATCTACAGCCCGCGGGAGGTCCTCGTCAGCGCGCGCCATGCGAACACGGCGGTAACGATACACGATGTCTATCATTTCGAGCCCGGCCGCAAAAAGCGCTTCGATCCACGAACACTCATGCGGTTTGCAATGTGGTCACGGATCGTATCGCGGGCCTCGGTCGTCCTGACAGTGTCGGAATTTTCGAAAAGCCGCATTTGTGAAGTGTTCGGAGCCGATCGGGCACGCGTCCAGGTTCTCGGCAACGGCATCGAGCAGCACTTCTTCGATATATCGCGTATGGATCCCGACGTGGCGTCGCCCTTGAGCGGCGTGAAATACTTCATTGCAGTGGGCGGCATCTCCCGGAAAAAAGGCGGCCACAACTTATTGCGCTTTGCCGAGCAGCTCGCAATCCAGGCGTCGGAGATCCGGCTCGTGGTGATCGGTCCAGTAGAGCAGGAATTTAGAAGTGACGCCTCTGCGGCGCGGAATGTGATGCTCATCGACGGCGGCATCGACGACCTGTCGATGGGCCGCTGGATCCGTGGAGCCATTGCCCTTGTCTCCCTTTCGAATTACGAGGGGTTTGGCATCCCAGGACTCGAGGCCATGGCAGCGGGCGTTCCCGTCGTGGCGAATAGGGGGGGAGGCGCGTTGCCCGAAATCATTGGTGAAGCGGGCTTGATGATCGATGCCGATTCCGCGACTGACCTCGCCGAGGCCGTGGAACTCCGGCGTGACGCCAATCTGCGCGACACGCTCATCAAGCGGGGGCATGCGCGCGCCGCCGAATATCGTTGGGATCGGTTCTGTGACCGGCTCGCCACTCTCCTCAGCGCTTACGCCGCACGCCCGTATAGCTGACGGGCTGATATGGGCCAAGCACATCAGCGAGCGCCCGCTACGGCCGAAGACCGAGTGATGCAATTTGGCGGAACCATGCGCTTGATATCTGGAATGCCACGCTCGCTGCTTAGCCCAGCCGGTAGTGGCGCCGCTTCTCGCGCTTGATGAAACGTTGGTGCCAGAACTTCCTTCAGCCTCGAAAACAAGGACGACTCATGACGGACGACTATGCGGGATATTCCGTATGGAAGCAGTGGAATCCTTCGCAGTTCATGGTCTGCGGCCCCTATGAGAGGCGCTATTATAAGGGTGAGTTCCGAGGGCTAGACTTGTCTGGCCGGAGAATACTCGAATTGGGATTCGGCAATGGCGGCTTCCTCCGTTATGCAACGGACCAGGGAGCCAGAATATCCGGCACGGAACTGCTCGCCGAGGCGCGAGCAAGCGCAGTGGAACGCGGCGTGCGCGTCTATGCGCTCGATTTGTCCGACGCCTTGACGGAGGACACAGGCAATTTTGACATCGTTGTCGCATTCGACGTCATGGAGCACTTGACGCGCGAGCAGCTTCTCGTCTTGTTCGAGTCCTTGGCGAAGCTGCTGAAATCCGGCGGACATGTATTAGCGCGCTTCCCCAATGCCCAAAGCCCACTTGGTTGCGTGACCCAAAACGGCGATTGGACACATCGCTCCGCGCTCTCCGGGCAAGTGCTGATGCAGCTTCTGGTCGGCAAGCCTTGGACAATGGTACGCGCCGAAAACCCCTTCACGGTGGTCGATGCTGACAGCGCGCTGAAGCGAATCGGAATGCGCTTGCGCTACGCCACGCGCCGGGGTGTCGAATGGACCCTAGCCAAGCTCTACGGAATCGCCATCGCGCTCGACCCCAATGTCACCGTTCTACTCAGACGTGACTGAATACCAGAACTCTCCCGGCTCCCGTGAACCGATAGATGGTTTTTTCGGTGGGAGCGTTCTCGAAAGCGCGTTTTTCCGGTGAATCCGCGTTCATACGTCGGCACCGACGTTGACCAGGGCCTTCGCCGGCTTATGGAGGAAGACGGAGATGTTCAAATTTGCCTATCGCATGCAGCAAACGGAGATGTTCAAATTTCTCCGTCTCGTCCGGGATTGGCTACTTGCGCCAATTTATAAGAAACAAGATACGCTGCATGACTATCTTGTGAGAACACAATGGACTCAATCAGTGAGCGCAACGAAAAACCCACTTAGTCGCTTCGGGGCTAAGTATTTCTCTCAAACAGACGAGGATGGAATCACACTCGAAATTGTTAAACGTCTTGGTATTGCGAATGGAACATTTGTTGAGCTTGGTGTAGGCGATGGACTAGAAAATAACACTCTAATTCTTCTAGCGATGGGTTGGCGCGGGTTCTGGATCGGCGGCGAAGATTTGTGTTTCAATCATAAGTTGAACCCACAACGATTCGCTTTCTTAAAGGCTTTTGTAACGCTGGAAAATGTCATACCACTCATGCGGCAGGGCTTCGAAAAGTTGGCGATTATTACTGCAGACGTTATAAGTATCGATTTAGATGGCAACGATTACTATTTTGTAAATGATATACTAGAGAGTGGCGTATCTCCTAAGCTTTTTATAGTTGAATATAATGCAAAATTCCCTCCGCCAATTAAATGGACTATTGATTACGATGCAAATCATTTATGGGACCATAGCGACTATTCAGGCGCATCTTTACAACTGCTATCAGATCTGTTATCGTGTTTCTCTTATACATTATTATGTTGCAATGCGGCGACGGGGGCTAACGCATTTTTTGTTCGGGATGAATATCTATCGTATTTCCCAGAGGCTCCAAAAAATATTGACGATATTTTCGTCCCGGCCAACTATCAGCTTTTTAAACAGGGTCACCGCCCGTCGCCAAAAACCATTGAGCGAATGCTCATTATGGGCGGGTCTTCGTGCGGCGGCGCGGCCCCCGTGATTGCTGAAAAGCAAGTTCGTCAATACGTGGACTGAATGCACCCGAGACAGTTTCTCGCCCCTCCTTGTTCGGAATTATCGAGCTTTCAACTAGGCTTTGCGTATTAGAACAAACATAGAACTCGTCGATTTGGCGACGAGCAGCGCCACGCCTACCTCATGGTTCGCCCGATGGCTTCGAATGCGTCTGTCGCTGCGACTCGGGATCGAAAAACGCTCTCAGCTATAGGTGAAAGTAGTGACCAACGGAGGCTTGACCAGCGATGCTTTCTAAGACAACTTGGCACACAATAATTTTAAGTCGCCTGGTCGGTATTATTGATTACCCTCTATATCGGGCGCAAACTCCTAACGTTATTGTTTTATCACGCCTGTTTGGCGTAAAATCGATTGATTTACGAATCCCCTCATCCTTATCGGCGGACAACCCAAGTATAATTCCTACTGCGTCAGGATGGATGGCAATTGTAAGGGCACATAATTGGATAACAAGTTGTTGCGGTCGGTTTATCGGATTTCATGGATCGGATTTGCACAATGAAAACTGGCTGTTAACTCTTAATAACGATTTAGAAGTCATCGAGCGGCTAAAACTTTGTGATTTATCCGATTATACAACAACAACTGATGAGCATCCCGCGCGAAATGGCATTGAGGATGCTCGGTTAAGCGAAATAGACGGAGATGTCTATTTAACAGGAAGTGCTTATAATACAGTAACTGGGAGCTGCACAATGACAAGGGCGCGCGTCGTCGGAGATCGACTGGCGGATGTGACATTCCTCAGGTCCCCGTTCCAATGTGCGCAAGAAAAAAATTGGATGCCCGTAGATATTGATGGCGTTATGAATGCGATCTATCGCGTCAGCCCATTCTGTCTATTGCGATTGGAAGGCGAGGCTAAGGTCGTCATCGAAAGCACAGGTAAGCCACATTTGCGGGTGTATAATGGATCGTCACAACTTGTGCCATTCGGCGAAGGCTGGCTGTGCCTGCTTCATCGTCGCATTAATGTGACACGAAGAAGCTTTCGCTCAAGGAAAAATAGTGTATCTGGGATATTCTATGTACACCGCTTTATTCATTTTGATAGATCGTGGGAGATCGTCTCGGAATCCGGAGATTTCTTTTTTGAAAAAAGGGGTCTTGAATTCTGCGCCGGGCTCGCTCGGAAGGGTGATCGCTTCGTTGTTTCGTATGGCCTGAATGCTAGCGCGGCGAAGTTGATGGAACTCTGCAAGTTTCAAATTGAAAGCTTACTCTCTGATCCTGCTCAATAAGAGTTCGTCCATGAACGAAAACTGAACTCATGCCGCCGCGACCACACACGCAGAAAGTGATGATCTTGCAGCCGAGATCCCGGCCTTTGCAAAGATCGTCGACACGCGAAGTCGTGCTCATCCCGGCAATATCGCTCCTCGTATCGAGCAACCATGTAAGTCTCGCGCCGTTTGCGCCAGAGCGGCTTACCGTAACATTATCCAGCCGAACGGGATGCTGAGTGTCGGCCGACGGATCATGCTAGGTCCCACGGATTGATTATCGTCGCCCCGGTGTCGTTGAAGTCGGCGATATTCCGGGTAACGACGATGAGATCGTGAACGATCGCCGTCGCAGCAATCAACCCGTCTACATCGCCCCGCGGACGAATTGCCGCGATCCGGCCCCATTCGACGGCGATCTGGTCGGTGATCGGCAGGATGCGATCTGCATGGTCGCTTCGCAGCTTGCGTAGCCATTCGGCGAGATGTCCGGCGGCTTTGGGGTCCAACTTCTGCTTCAGCGCAATCCCCCGCATGATCTCACCAAGCGTCAGGACACTCAGATATACGCCGAGCGGATCGACGGAGCGTAGCCACGAGATCGCCTGTGGCGCGCCGCGCCGGGCCTCGGAAACGACATTTGTGTCGACCAGATACATCAGAAAGCAGGACTACGGCTCGGCGTCTTTGCGCGTTGCATGACTGCCTCGGCGAACTCGCCGTCCCAGCTCGGGCCAGTGAACAGGTCGTCGACAAACGACGGCCTGCCGGGGCGCAACGCATCATAGTCGCGCGCCGACAGCACGACGACCGCGCGTTCACCGCGCAAAGTGACGGTCTGCGGGCCTTCCTCGCGCGCCTTCTGCACTACCTTGGAGAACTGGTTCTTAGCGTCCTGCAGCGACCATTCCACGAGCTCGCTCCTAGCTAGGCTGTCTAGCCATATAGCCGGAAGTTCTGAAATGTCAACACTCTCTCGGAGCCCGGATCGACGTTGGTCACAATATCTGATCGGGAGACTATATGGGCCATGATCGAAGGCGGAGGCGGAGGACGAATAGAGAAACAGTCAATTTCGAGGGCAGCAATTTCGAATGAGAGGTGATCCAATGCGTCTGGCGGCTCTTCTTCGTCATCGAAGGCTCCTGATTCGCAGCGAGAATCCTCGCCGCTGTCAGGCAGAAAATCCAATCAAGCCACTGTCCGAATTTCCGAGGTCGCCTCTGATCGCGTTCATTACAGCTGATCTATGTCCTCGCAGCGTGAGCAGTCACATTCTCACATGCGCGACACACCCAAAAAATTTGCGCCCCAACGGAAGCTGATCAGGGACCAAGTCATGGTCGGGATTTACCAAGATCGCTTGACAGAAACTCTTCGAGGTTCGATGAAACGCATTATTGAGGTATTGAAAGCGGTGCGTTCCAGAGATACACGCGGCTTTCGCATGCTTAGATACACGCTGATGTCGATTTTCACCCGGGGAACTGGAACCCTAGCAAATTTTTTCATCCTACCGTTCATGGTAAGTTATCTCGGACCCGATCGTTACGGTGTTTGGGCCACTCTCAGTTCTCTAATGATTTGGTTCTCTCTTGCCGACGGCGGGGTTACCGCCGGTGCTACGGCGCTAATCGCTCACGCCCACGGCGCAGATGACAGAATCGGAGTCCGAAAACTTCTTTCCACGACATACGCCGCCGCTTCTAGCGCAAGTTGTATTATTGCACTTATTGCACTTTATGCAAGTCCGCATATCGATTTTGGCTGGGCGTTGAATATATCAAGCCCACAACTTCAAATGGAAGCGCGCGATGTTGCAAATGTAATTCTATATCTAGGGGCAATGTCATTTCCAACAGCAGTTGCAATTCAGGCTCGCACGGCGCTTCAACAAGGCGACGTCGCAAAACAGTGGGAATTTATATCTACTATATTAACAATATGCGCGCAGGTTATCTCTATATATACGCAGTCAAGTATGGTAATAGTTGTATTTGCAACACTAGGGATTCGTCCTATCATAAATAGTGTTGCCTCACTATATTTTTTCAATAATGATGGGATTGATATCCGTCCGCATTGGAAATTTGTCGAATGGCGTGTGTGCCAACGCCTATACGTTTCAGGATCGATTTATCTAACATTTATATCGCTACAGGCCCTCGCAGTTCAATCTGATCAAATACTTGTAGCGCATCTGCTAAACATTGAATCCGTAACAGACTACTATATAGTTCAGAAAATACTAACTGCTCCTTCATTGGTGACAGATATGTATTTGCTTGCCCAAATGCCAGCTTATGGCGAGGCTTTCGCGAGAGGAGATTTTCGTTGGGTGCGCCGCCATTTTATAATCTCAAATATTATTATAATAACGTTTAACGCGTTTGTGTCATGCGTCATCGTTGCTGTGTTGGATAAAATTCTTGCCGCCTGGATGGGAGAAGCAATCGATCCGTCGCCTTTGCTGGTCACCAGCATGGCGGTTTACGGGGCCGTCTCAGCGGTCGCGCATGGGTTCACTGGTTTTTTCTACATGGCGACGATCCACCGCATGGTGCTGTTCGGCCAGCTTGGGATGGTGGTCATCAATCTGCCTCTAGCGATTATTCTCATTCCGAAGATTGGCAGCGCTGGCGCGGTCATAGCGACCAGTATTGGATATTCAATCGCCGTCATTGCGCCCGGCATTTGGAGGATCATCAGCCTTTTCCGCGATTTTTCAGAGGTGCAAACACGCTTGGTCGGGCAGGGCTCAAACAAGAGCCCCGCTTTGACGGAGTGATCGGCGATACTCGGCTTCAGCCGAGCAGGTGGAACAACGCGATGATCGATTTCAAGGGTGGCCTCTGACAGTCGCAGCTAGGGCCGCAGGGAGGCGATCTTCCGTTCTCGCCTCTTGCCTTCCTCGACTGGACGTCGGGGGCGACCCCGCTGGGAGACTCTGGCGCAAACGACGAAAGACGGGAGCTATCGACGAAAGTGGGTGATGTCGCGGCGAGAGGCAGACGGCATATTAGCCCGTTGACGAAGTGAGGCTCACCTGATTCTGTTCGTTGAAGAGAGACGAATGCGGCTATCGTGACGGCGATGCAGCGAGAGACGGGGGCGCAGGGCGATTTGATCGTGACATGGATCGATCTGCCGCGTTCTCTGGGGCACGCATTTTACGACAAGCTTCAAAAAGGTGCTGCTCGACGCCGATTTCGATGCCTTCGTCGTGGACGCATGCAAGCCCTATTACGCAGCGCGGATAGGCGCGCCGTCGTTGCCACCGGGCCGGTATTTCCGTATGCGCATGGTCGGCTATTTCGAAAGGCGCGACAGCGAACGGGGCATCGTGTGGCGCTGCGCCAATTCCTTTTCGCTGCGCGATTTCCTGCGGCTTTCGACACGGGACAAAATTCCCGATCACTTCTGACTGTCGAAGACGCACTCGCGTCTCCAGCACGAAGTCCACGAGAAGGTTTTCGGCGTTGTCTTGAAGCTTGTCGCCGAGCAGGGTCTTGTCAAGAGTAAGCGCATCGGCGTCGCCGACTCAAACGCGGCGTTGCGCAGCATCGTGCGGCGCGACAATGGCGAGACCTATCGTGCGATGCTCGAGTGCATGGCGAAGGAAAGCGGCGTCGAGACGCCGATTATCGACGTCCTCGTTCGACTCGACCCGCAAGAGCAAAGGAGAGAAGCTGTCGAACGAGGACTGGACGAACAAGACGGACGCTGCGGCGAAGATCGCCAGGATGAAGGACGGGACGACGCATCTCGCCTACAAGCCGGAACACGCGGTCGATCTCGAAACGGGCGTCATCGTCGCTGCGCCGATCTAAGAAGCCGACGAGGGCGATACGACGACGCTCGGCGAAACGCTGAAGACGGCGAAGAACAATCTTTCGGCTGTCGGCCTCGTGTCGACGTAGGACGATCCTGCGAAATCATCGCGGACTTGGCTATCATTCGCGCGAGGTTTTGAAAGCTCTCGACGACGGCGAGTGGAAGAGCCGAATCGCCGAGTCTTCGCCGGCGAAGGGCTATTTGCGCCGGTGGTAACGCGCCCCTGAAAAACTCCACC
>NZ_LUUM01000006.1:0-2846 GCF_001644125.1 Methylosinus sp. R-45379 | reverse complement strand
TCCGCGAAGGCGGCCGCACGGTTGGAGCAGGCGTGGTCGCTTCGATCATCGAGTGATCGGAGCGAGCACGCCGTCGCGACAACCGCATTAGGTTTGCACGAGCGCGAAGCGCTCGTGCTCGGCGCCGGCGTCGTCGCCTCGATCATCGAATAAGAAAGCGAGCCTTTCGGGCTCGCTTCGAAAAAAGGGACTGCGAGCCGAATGGCTCGCGGTCCCAAGTCGGGGAGAAGAGAGTTGTGGACCGTCAGGCCGCGAGCTGCTCCTCGAGGAGGATTGCCGGCAGGCGCGCGTCCTCGGAGGCCTCAGTCTCGTCATGGCTCGGATGCGCCATCACCTCGAGCGCCGCGGCGACGGCCGAAATGCCGATCTCGCGATAGAGGCGGGTGAGCAGATCATGCGGACGGTCGGCGGATTGCGCTTCGCTGAAATCGGTGGCGACGAGCTTCGACATGGCGGCTACTCTCTACTGAACGGTTGCGGGGCGCTCGAGGAATGCGTGCATTTGATTTAAAGTCTCCCTTACCCCGGTAAACTATTCGTAAAATCGCGGAGCCCGCCGCGCGACTTCCACATGCCCCTGTGGATGAGCCGCGCCGCGATCGATGCTATGATCGCCTCATGCTGCGCCATATCCCCGAAGAGCCCGTCTCCAACGCCGCGGTCTGGTGCCGGCGGCTCGCTGTTTTCTCTCTGCCGGTGGCGGCGATCGCCGTGATCCTCGCGCGCGCCAATGCGGTGGAGCCGCAGGCCTCGCTCGCCGTGCTCGGCGGCGCGATCGTGGTGGCGCTCGTCGCGCTGCTGCTGTTTCTCGCCGCCTGCGTCGTCATCTGGCAGGAGGGCCGGCGCGGGCTGGGCGAGGCGCTCGGCGGCGCCTTTCTCGCCGCCGTGACGCTCGGCTATCCGGCCTATCTCGCCGTCCAGGCCGTACGCCTGCCGGTGCTCTCGGACGTCTCGACCGACACGGCCGATCCGCCGCGCTTCTCCACCTCGCGGGCGGCCGTCGCGGCGCGCGCCGGCTTCACGCCCGCTGGCTTCGACGCCGACACTGCGGAGCGGCAGAGGGACGGCTATCCGGACATAGAGCCGATCGTCGTCGATCTCGAACCGGACGAGGCCTATCAGCTGGTGCTGGAGACGGCGCAGAGCCGCGGCTGGCGCGTCATCGACCAGCGTCCGCCGGGCGGCCGTTCCGGCATCGGCCATCTCGATTTTCTCGACCGCACATTGGTGATGGGCTTTGCCGACGATATCGCCGTGCGGCTGCGCCCGCTCGCCGGCCAGACGCGCATAGACGTGCGCTCCGCCTCCCGTTACGGGCGCCATGATTTCGGCGCCAACGCAAAGCGCATCCGCCAATTCGCCGAGGAGCTGCAGGCGGGGTTGAACGAGAAGTGAGGGAGTAGGGAGTTTGTAGCGAATAGCGAGTAGAACTGGGACGCCGCTATTCGCTATTCGCTACTCCCTATTCGCTCACTCTGAAATACCGCGTCTCCAATGTCGCCGGCCCGTCGGAGCGGACGAGTCCGCGCTCGATCAAATCTTCGAGATGGGCGAAGACGGAGAGCGCCGCCGCCCTCTGCAAGCTCGAGTCGAAGCCCTCGTAAATGCGCGCGACCATGGCGGCGATCGTCTCGTCGCCGGCCTCGAGCCGCTCGAGGATGGCCGCCTCGCGTTGCCGGCGATGGTGGAGCAGGGCGCGAAGATAGCGTTGCGGCTCCTTCACCGGGCCGCCATGGGCGGGCCAATAGAGGCGATCGTCGCGCCCGCGCAGCTTTTCCAGCGATGCGAAATATTCGCCCATGGAGCCGTCCGGCGGCGCGATGACGGTCGTCGCCCAGGCCATCACATGATCGCCGGTGAAGAGCGTCGCTTCCTCGGCCAGCGCGAAGCAGAGATGGTTGGTCGTATGGCCGGGCGTCGCTACGGCCTCGATGGTGAGGCCGCCGAAGCTCAGCCTATCGCCATCGGCGAAGGAGATGTCAGGCGCGTAGCTTTTGTCATGCGAGGCGTCGAGGCCGGGGCCAGTGACCGAAAGATCGGGCGGCGGCGCATAAGGCGCGCAGCCGGCGATGGTCGCGCCGGTCTTCTCCGCCAGAACGCGCGCCGCCGGGGAGTGGTCGCGATGCGTATGGGTGACGAGCAGATAGCGCAGCGTTGCGCCAGCAATGGCGGCGAGCAGCGCCTCTATATGGGAGGCGTCCGCCGGGCCGGGGTCGATGATCGCGACCTCGCCTTCCCCGATGATGTAGCTGCATGTGCCCGTATAGGTGAAGGCGCCGGGATTGGGCGCGACGATGCGGCGCGTCAGCCGCGAAACGCGTTGCAGCGCGCCCGGCGGAGAGTCGAAGGTGGTGAGGAAGTCGTCTCGGGTCATTGAAAATTGCGTCCCTTCGGGATTGCCTCGCGCGCCTTGGCCTCGCTTGCGTTTGCGCCGCGCGATTGCTCGAGCAGGCGCAGATCGGCCGTCAGATCCTCGATCTTCTGCGCGATCACATGGACGACGCCGGATTCATTCTGCACGCGCCCCGTGACCGCCACCAGCCGCGCGCCGATGACCTCGGGACGCTGGCGCTCGAATAGTTTCGGCCAGACGACGATATTGGCGATTCCCGTCTCGTCCTCGATCGTCATGAAGATCACGCCGCTCGCCGAGCCCGGCCGTTGCCGCACCAGCACGAGGCCGGCGACTGTCACGCGGGCGCCCTCGCGCGCGCCTTGGCCCGTTGCCCCCTCCCTCACCCTCCCCCGCTGCGCGGGAGAGGGGAGCGGCCGGCGTTGCGCGAAATCTCGATGAAGTGTGGAGCCTGCTCCCTCTCCCGCTTGCGGGGGAGGGTTGGGGAGGGGGC
>NZ_LUUM01000005.1:0-5822 GCF_001644125.1 Methylosinus sp. R-45379 | reverse complement strand
CTCGAGGCTTGCGCGCGCCAGTTCGGCCTCGATTTCGCGCCGCAGATCGTCGAGCGCTTCGATCTCGTGGTCTGGCGCAAGGCCTATTTCGATCCGCCCTGGCAGACGCTCATGCGCTTTTGCGCGAGCGAGGCGTTTCAGGAGCGCGCCGCGCGGCTCGGCGGCTATGACATCTCGCAATTGGGCGCCGTGCGCTTCAACGCGGATTAGAGCGTTTCCAGCCGAAGTGGACACCGGTTCGGCGTTGGAAGCACGTCAAAACAAAGACTCTGGCTGAGCGCGCGCTGGCGCCCGCCGCTGTATCGCTGAAGGAATAGGAGGAGAGACAATGTCAGCTTCCACCGAAGCGACCGCCGAGCCGACGACGCTCGAGGCCGCGATCACGACCTGCGTGCGCGCCTTCTACGACAAAGGCTTGGCCGATCCCCTGCTGGGGCCGATTTTCAGCGCGATCCCGGAGCTCGACCAGCATCTCGATATCATCGCAAATTTCTGGTCCAAATCGCTGCTGGGCACGGATCGCTATCAGGGCCATCCTTTCGCCGTTCACATAAACCTGCCCGTCGAGCCGGAGCATTTCGCCCGCTGGGTGGAGCTGTTCACGCAATCGGCGCGCGAGAACCTTCCCGCGGCGCAGGCCGAGGAGGCCATCGCCAAGGCGACACATATGTCACAATGTTTCCAAGGCGGGCTGTTTCCCTTCACCGGCGCAGATGGCAAGCCCTCGCGCCTCCCCCCGCACTGAAGTTGTAGGGCGGCCGCTCAGATCGAGAGGCCGCCGCCGCCTTCCAGAAACGCGTCCCAGGAGAAGGGCGTCCAGCCTTCCGCCTGCATCTCGATCGCAAAGGAGACGCCGCGCGCGATGAGTCGGTTGCGCGCCGTCATGCCGGCGACCTGAGCGCCGGCCGAGGCGGCGATATCGGCGAGCGGCGTGCCTTTGGCGACCGCCCTGCCCTGCTTGATGATGCCACGAATGCGGCCGCCATAGGGGGCCGGCACGGGAGCGCCGTCGATCTCCCCGAAAGCCTCTCCCGCCTCGACGATATTGCCTATTTCCTTGTGCATTTTGAAGAGTCCGGAGACGGGAGCGCGCACCGGCTCGGCCTCCGGCGGGTCCGCCTCGTAGCTCGGGCCGGGGCCTTCGCCGGGGCGCCGTATCGCGCCCGGATCCTTGCCATAAGCGTCTATGGCGAGATCGCAATTCTCGCCCGGGATCGAGCCCGGCGCGACGCCGATGGTGAGGCCGGCGAGATTTTTGACGGAGAACGGGTCCTTGCGCGGATTCATCTCCGCATCGACGACGACTTCCCAAGGCCAACGCTCGAGAATTTCGTTGAGCGGATGCGTCAGCACCGGCACGAACATGCGGCTGCGCAGGCCGAGCATGAATTCGGCGACGAGATCGGCGCGGCGCGCCTCCACGCCCTCGAGAACGCTGGAGCCGTCGAACCAGGCGTCCGAAAACGTCATCTTACGGCGGAGATCGGGCGGCGGCGCCGCCTCGTGGACGGCGACGATATGATCGGCGAGGAACAGCTCACGCGCTATCGCGGACGCGGTTTCGCCGATGCCGAGAACGAGAACGCAGGAATGTCTTTCTGACATGACGGGCTCACTTCGGCTGAGGTGATACGGATTAGGGGCCTTAGCAAGAATCTGGCCTTTGTCGCGAAAACGGCGCCACTCGGACCCGCGCGCCTCGCCTCCGGGCGCCGCGCCAGAGTGACCTAATGCCGCAGGCGCGGACCGCCAGTCTGGAACTTTTGCAATATAGTTTGGTATACGGCTCGCATAGAACGAAACGTCTCGGGCGGAGACGCCGGCTCGGCCGGCCCGTCGATGGCCCGACAATTCGGAGAGCGCCGCGAGCCGGCGATATGGAGGACGATGTGCAACCGAATGTTTCTTCAGAGGTCTCGACCGAAGCCGGCCATGTTGTCACGAATATTCCTGCGGCTGTCGAGCCGGTGGAAAAGGACGCCAGCGTCGCGACCGCGGTGGGCGACGGCGTCATCATCATGGTGCGCTTCCGCCCTGATACGACCGTCTGGGAAATCAATGGCCTTCCCGCCCATCTCGACAAGCAGGCATGGTACAAGCTGCTGTGCCAGCGCGCCGGCGACAAATACGAGACGCGCGCGGGCGGCCGCGGCTATTTCCGCCTGACCCGCGAGCAATATGAGGCGATCGCCGCTCGCAATCCGAACTGAGCATTTCGAAGCGGGCGCCGCCGAGCGGCGTCCGTGTTCCGAGCGAAAAACCGCCGAACGACGCCTTTTCAGCGTCAAAACGGGCGTTTTTCCCAGTAAAATGTGAGATTGGCGTATTTCTCGCTAGTTCGGCGATCATGCTGGACAAGACAACGCCGCTCTTTGCGCAGACCCACCATTACGTATCGATTTTCCCGGCGCGCGTGCTGCGGCACGAGCCGGAGGCCGGCCTCTCCACGCTGTTTTTCGCCGGCGGGGAATTGCGCGTGCCTATGGTCGACGCCATCGTCGGAACCGCCATAGAGGTGGAGATCGACGCGCGCGACGTCTCCATCGCCCTCTCGCGGCCGATGGATGTCTCCATACTCAATCGCCTTCCCGGCACCATCCTCGAGCTGGATTTTCTGCCGCCGCCCTTCACGCGCGCGCGCCTTTCGCTCGGCGGCGCCCGCGTGGACGCGCTGATCACGCATGAATCGGTCGAACGGCTCGCCCTGGTCGAGGGACTCTCGGCCTGGGCGATGATCAAGACGGTCGCCGTCAGCGGCCGGACGCTCGATCCCGACGCGGCTCCGTTTCCGCGTCAGTGGCCGACTTCTGGTAGGACCAGTCGAGCGCCCCGATGATCTCGTCCAGCGTTCGCTTGGCCGAATTGGCCGCGTGACGCTCGATCGATCGATAGACGCCCACCAGCCGCTCGCCGAAAGGCGTGATCTCCGCCCCGCCCTCGCGCCGGCCGGGGAAGGTCGCCACCACCGGACTTTCGAAAGTCCGATTGAGCGCATCCACCGAAAGCCAGCATTTGCGATAGGATAGGCCGAGCGCCCGGCTCGCGCCGATGATCGAGCGTTCCTTGCGCAGCGCGTCGATCAGCTCGAGATCCGCGGGAGCGAGAACCCCGCCATTGGGCAGCTTCAAAATAACGCCGACCTGCGGCGCATCCACTTCTGTTCGCATCGTTCCGCGCCTCCTACGACGCCGCGATCTGTATCGAACAAAATATAGCTGAAAGACGACGATCCTGTCACATTGGCGACAGGATTGTCAGTGGGCGACGAAAGGCCCTGCGATCGGCGTCGCCTCGCGCTTGGCGAGCTCGATGCGGATCGCCCGGCCGACGGCGCTCGCGACCAGCCCCGATCGCTCGTCTATGCCGGTCCATTTGGCGGAGCGGCCGCGCGGATCGATCTCCAGCAGCTTGACCCCGGCCGGGATGTGGAGGCCGTCGCGGATGACCCCGCGCAGCACGCCGTCCAGCGGCGCCATCACCGGCTCGCCGTCCAAATGGCCGACGACGAAATCCTTGAACACACGGACGCCGATATCGATCGCCGAATGCCACAGGCCGGGCTTGCTGGAATAGGCGAAACGCTCCTCGCCGACATCGCCGAGGCGGTTCGGCACATGGTCGGCCGGCTCGGTCTCGCCCTCCTGGACGATGAGGCCCGCCTGCGAAGGCTTGGTCTCGATCGCGATGTCGCAATTGCGGCCGACGGCGAAATTCGGCCCGAGGCCCACCGCGACCTTGGCGAGATGCCGCAAATCCGGCGTCGCGCGATATTTCTGCATGCGCGCGTCGACGAGCGCATGGGCCGTGCGAACCGCCGCGAGATCGTGGAACTGCAGCGGCGTCACCGCGACCTTGGTCGTGAAGTCGAGGATTTCGACCAGTTCCATGGTCGAATCGGCGCGCTCGGCCTCGACCTCCTCGAGCGTGATGCGCTCGCCATAGAGGCAATCGTGAAAGGCCATCTGGCGGCGGATGACGGGTGGGAAGGCGTCATGGCTCAGCACGCAGGCCCAGCCGATCCGGTTCATATGCACGGCGACCGCCGAGGCGATCTCGTTCGTTCCCAATATGACGGCCAGCGGTCGCTTCCGCCGCGGCGTCTCAAATTCGTGTCGAGGGCGCATCGCTCACTCCTGATCTGTACAGGAGGTAGCAAGCGGCGCGCCACCGCTCATGCAATGATTTTCTATTTTAATTTCAGATATCTATGAAATTATGCGACACCACGGCGGGAAGCGCACCTATATTGTCACGTATATAACAGTGACGGTTTTCGACCGTTTGTCGCTGCATCAGGCTCCCTCGGCGCGAAAATGGACAGCGAGCCAGACCGTCGGCAGCGTCTCATCCGTCCATTCGACGCGATGACGCCGATGCGCGGCGATCTCGAGATAGTCGCCCGGGGCGAGCGTCAGCACCTCGTCATGGCCCTCGAAACGCAGTCCGGCCGATCCGGCGAGCAGGATCACCCATTCCGCCTCCTCCTGATCGTGCCAAAATCCGGGCGGGCTCGCCTGGCCGAAGGAGACGATGCGCTCGACGCGCATGTTCGAGCCGGCGAGCAGCGGCAGAAACTGCTCCTGCTCCGCTTTTTCCGGCAGATCGGCGAAAATATTTTCCAGTCGCATGCGTCTTCCCGCGGCTCGCGCCGCGCCGCGGGGCGTCGCTCTCGCGACTATTCCGCGGCGTCGCGCAGACGCGCGCGGGCGACCGCGCGCAAATCGTCGATCGGCGCGAGGCCCTCGCCCGATTCGAAATGCCAGAAAGTCCAGCCATTGCAAGCGGGCAGGCCCTGCACCAAGGCGCCCGTCTTGTGAATCGAGCCGACGATGGCGCCGATCGACAGCGCGCCATCCGCGCGAACGACCGCTTTGTGGCGGCCCTTTGCGTCGGTGAGCGTCGCGCCGGGAGCGACGAGGCCCGCCTCAACGACGCTGGCGAAAGCGATTCGCGGCTCATTGCGCTTGGAGGGCGCCGGCGCCACCGCCTCGGCCGGCAGCGGCGAGATCGCCGCAATGCGCGCGC
Source organism: Methylosinus sp. R-45379 (assembly GCF_001644125.1). NCBI lineage: Bacteria > Pseudomonadati > Pseudomonadota > Alphaproteobacteria > Hyphomicrobiales > Methylocystaceae > Methylosinus > Methylosinus sp. R-45379. The sequence goes on along the minus strand of NZ_LUUM01000005.1, from coordinate 797 downwards.
GCGCCGCAGCGGCGTAGATCTGCTCGCGCTCTATGCCGAGATAATCGCGGCCGAGCAGCCGGGCCGCCGCGCCCGTGGTGCCGGAGCCGAAGAAAGGATCGAGCACCAGATCGCCGGGATTGGTGGCGGCGAGCATGATGCGGGCGAGCAGAGCCTCTGGCTTTTGCGTCGGATGCGTCTTGCGGCCGCTCGAATCCTTCAGGCGTTCGCCGCCCGAGCAAATCGGCAGCAGCCAGTCCGAGCGCATCTGGCAATCCTCATTGCCGGCCTTCAACGCCTCGTAATGGAAAGTGTAATTTCGCGCCGAAGCGTCGCGCGCCGCCCAGATCAGCGTCTCATGCGCATTGGTGAAGCGACGGCCGCGAAAATTCGGCATGGGATTGTTTTTCCGCCACACAATGTCGTTCAGGATCCAGAACCCGAGGTCCTGCATGATCGCGCCGACGCGGAATATATTGTGATAGGAGCCGATGACGAAAATAGTGGCGTTGGGCTTCATGGCCCGCCGCGCAGCCGCCAGCCAGTCGCGGGTGAAGGCGTCATAGGCGGCGAAATCGGCGAATTTGTCCCAATCATCATCGACCGCGTCGACGACGCTCTGATCCGGCCGGGTGAGCCGGTTGGCCAGCTGCAGATTATAAGGTGGATCGGCGAAAACGAGATCGACGCTCGCCTCCGGCAGGCCGAGCATGACCTCGACGCTGTCTCCGACGACGACCTCGTTACGCGACATCGCGCGAGGCGACCCGAAATTCGACGTCCCAGTACGCGAGACCTTTATCTGGGACTTGGGGCGG
>NZ_LUUM01000004.1:0-7370 GCF_001644125.1 Methylosinus sp. R-45379 | reverse complement strand
ACCTCCCCCTCGAGGGGGAGGTAGAAACGCCCGCGGCCGTCAGGCGGCCTGTCGCTTCTTCAGCGCGACATAGCCGAAGCGTCCGCCGACGCCCGCGACCAGCAGGCCGAAAAAGACGTAGGCATAGAGTTCCGTATTGTCGATCAGCCCCACGGTGAAATGGTGGCGGCCGACGAACTCCTTCGCGCCATCGTCGCTCGACAGCCGGGCGTAGAGCGCATATTTGCCCGCCGTCTGAATATTGACGTCGAAATTGACCATGCCATTGCGAAACTTCTGCAAAGGCAGGCGCAGAACAGTATCGCTCTCGGCCGGCTCGCCATCGCCGTCGATATCGCGGACGACGCGAATATCCCAATTCATCTCGCGCAATTCTGCGTCTGGAGCGTCCAGCGCGATCACCGTCGCGCCTGTGTCGGGAAGCACGTCGCAGACGCGATCTATGTTCTTCTTGGGCTGCATGGCGACGAATTTCATCGCCTTGCCGGCCCCGAGCGCCACGGGGCACTCGGGATCATAATAATGCCAGCCGGCCGCCTTCGCCGCAGGGGCGGAAAGAGCGGCGCCGACGAGGGCGAGCGCGACAGCGAGACGCGAACAAAGGCGAGGCGAGACCAATTTCCCCATGCTCCCCGAGGCTTCCGATCTGCGGCGAAACTGCAATTTTTTATGCGATTTTGCAATTCGAACGATAGAGCGGCGCGAATGCGCGCGGCCGATTCCCTCCCGGCGATTCCCTCGCGGCGCGAAACAGGCTAGTCTCGCGCCCGTCGCGCCCCTTTCTGTCGAGCCCGAGCCCCGGCATGTCGCTTCCCAATGAATATCTGATCGATCGTCGCCGCCTTCGCCGCAAGCTCGGCTATTGGCGCGTTCTGGCCGTGGTCGCCGTCGCCCTCGCCGGCCTCGCGGCCTTTGCGCGATTCGGCGAGGGCGGGCCGAGCCCGGCCGCCAAGCTCTCGCCCCATATCGCCCGCCTGTCGATCAGCGGCCTCATCACCGGCGACAAGGCGACGCTCGATCTCGTCAAATCGATCGGCGAATCACATGCGAGCGCCGTGCTGCTGAATATCGACAGCCCCGGCGGCACCACGACCGGCTCCGAGAAGCTCCATGACGAGCTGCGCCGCCTCGCCGAGAAAAAGCCCATGGTCGCCGTCGTCGGGACGCTCGCCGCCTCCGGCGCCTATATCGCCGCCATCGCCTCCGACGAGATTTTCGCGCAAGGCAATTCGATCGTCGGCTCGATCGGCGTGCTGTTCCAATTCCCCAATGTCTCGCGCCTGCTCGACACTGTGGGCGTGAAGGTGGAGGAGGTGAAATCCTCCCCGCTGAAGGCCGCGCCCAATGGGCTGGAGCCGACCAGCGACGCCGCGCGCGAGGCCATCGCCGCGCTCGTCACCGATTCCTACGACTGGTTCAAGCAGCTGGTGAAGGACCGCCGCAAGCTCACCGACGAGGAGCTCGCCAAGGTCTCGGACGGCCGCGTCTTCACCGGCCGCCAGAGCCTGCCGCTGAAGCTCATCGACAAGCTCGGCGGCGAGCGCGAGGCGATCGAATGGCTGGAGGCCAATAAGGGCGTCGCCAAGAAGCTGCCGGTGCGCGACTGGAAAGAAAAGAGCACGCTGGAAAAGCTCGGCCTCGTCGATTCGATGGCGTCCATGTCGCGGACGCTGGGACTTTCGGCCTTCGCCGACGCGCTGGAGCGCGCCGGCCTTCTCGCGCAGCAGGGGCTGCTTGACGGTATGGTTGCGATTTGGCACGCTCCCATGCCCGATTGAGGCTCCGATCGATGCGGTCACGTCGGTAGAACTGGAACGTCGCATGATCAAATCCGAACTCATCCAAAGAATTGCCGCCCGCAATGGGCATCTCTATCAGCGCGACGTCGAGACGATCGTCAGCACGATTCTCGACGAGATCACACTGGCGCTCGCGCGCGGCGACCGGGTCGAGCTGCGCGGCTTCGGCGCCTTTTCCGTGAAACGGCGAGAGGCCCGAACGGGTCGCAATCCGCGCACCGGCGAGCAAGTCTCGGTGGAGGAGAAATCCGTGCCCTTCTTCAAGACGGGCAAGGAAATGCGCGAGCGGCTGAACGACGCCCACGGCTGACCTTCGATAGGGCAGCGGACGAAGTAGGAAGGTGACATGAGATCGGTTCTGCGCATTCTCGTCTTTGTTCCGCTGGCGCTGGCGTTCTTATATTTCGCGGTGGCGAATCGCGGGCCGGTGAAGATTTTCCTGGACCCGTTTCCGGGCGCGGGCGAGAGCGGGCCGTCTTTCGAGGCGCCGCTCTATCTCGTGGTTCTGGCGGCGATCGCGCTGGGCGTGCTGGCGGGCGGCCTGTCATCCTGGGTGGCGCATGGCCGCTATCGCCGCGCCGCCAAGACCGCGCGCGCCGACGCCAAAAAGGCCCGTTCCGAGGCGGATCAGCTGCGCGGCCAGGCGCTGGCGAGCCTTTCGCCCGCCCCTAACCGCTCTTCGCGCAACGACCTTTGACGAACAAGCCCGAGGCGCTTGAAAAACCCATTCGGCGCCGCTAAGAGGAACGCCTCGGACGAGCCGCGGCCCGTCCAGGGAATGCCGCAATAGCTCAGCTGGTAGAGCACATCATTCGTAATGATGGGGTCGGGGGTTCGAATCCCTCTTGCGGCACCAATATTTCCAGGCTTCGAGCCTCGCGCCATCCCCTCGAAAATACCTGTCCCGGCCCGAGAGCCCCGTGATAGCCGGCTCAGGCGCGTCGCGGACCTCCCTTGATCGAGAAGATCGTCGCGATCGCCGTCGAATCGACGCCGTCATTATCGCGTGATTCGGGAATCCGTGGTCGTCGCGCGTCCCCGGCCTGCCGCACACTGGTCGAGATCGGAGGATTTTCTCTGTCGCATCCTGCTCCAGGCGATCACGCGCGCAGCTCATCACCGGCGGCTGTCGAGCGAGAGGGATGACATCGCCTCCGAAGCGCGCTCACACCTCGATCGAGATGACGACGCATCGGCCGCAGACAGAAGACACCCGTGCTTTCCGGTGGGTTTTATAGGAGCTTATCGACGAGGCTATTTTGACAGTCACGTAATTGCACATTTTTGATATTCAGCGCTTGTTAAAAACATATCATCCTAGTAGGAATATGTATCCGGCCAATCGAGGGCTCGATCCCCTCGCCGGCCGTTGGTCCGAGGCGTCTGTCGGGACCACATCGCCGAGACGAATTGCCGTTGGGGGTGACGAGGATGAAAAAACCACTGAAGCATGTGTTGTTGGCGCTGATGCTCGGCGCGTCCACGGCGACGATCGCCATCGCGGCGGATGTCGCGCCTGCGGCGGGTCCGGCGCGTTCGAGCGGCGCGTCGCGTCCGCATTGGGCCTATCAGCCCGTGCAGCGTCCGGCGATCCCGGAGGTGGAACGCAAAGCATGGGTGCGCTCGCCGATCGACGCTTTCCTCCTCGCGAAGATCGAAGCGGCGAAGCTCTCCCCGTCGCAGGACGCAGACCGCACGGCTTTCATTCGCCGCGCAACGCTGGACGTCTCGGGCCTCATTCCCGAACCAGAGGATGTCGCCGCTTTCGTCAACGACGCCTCGCCCGACGCTTATGAGAAGCTCATCGATCGATTGCTGGCCTCGCCGCGCTATGGCGAGCGGCAGGCGCGCCGCTGGCTCGATCTCGCGCGCTATGCGGATAGCGCGGGCTTTCAGAATGATGTGACGCGCCCCAATTTCTTCCGCTATCGCGATTACGTCGTCCAGTCCTTCAATGAGGACAAGCCCTATTCGCGCTTCATTCAGGAGCAGATCGCCGCGGACGAAATCGCACCCGGCGATCAGAAAGCGCTGGTCGCCACCGGCTTCCTGGCGAGCTACACCGATAACCCCAATGCGCGCGACCTCATCGGCCGCAAATATCAGATCACGACCGACATCACAGACACGATCGGAACGGCGATCCTCGGCACGACGGTCGGCTGCGCGCGCTGCCACAATCACAAGTCCGACAAGATCACGCAGAAAGATTATTTCTCGCTGCAGGCCTTTTTCGCCAATACGGCCTTCGACGAAAAAATCCCCGCCGCCAAGGGCGAGCAGGAGATCGCCTATGAGAAGGCGCTCGCCAAATACGAGACGGCGGCCAAGGATATTCTGGACAAGCAGAAGGCGATCATCGCGCAGATTCGCGACAAGGCCTCCAGCTTCTACAAGGAGCGCTACAATCCCGATGCGCGCGCCTCGCTCTTCAAGGCGAAATCCGAGTGGAACGCGCTCGACCGTTGGGTCAATTATCGGGCGGATGTCGTCACCGATCAGCCGGCGCTAGCCAATTATCTGCGCGACATCGCCAATGATGCGCAGAGCCCCGACCATACGCCGGAGGCGGTGGCGAAATGGGCCGAATATCAAAAGCTCACGGAAGAGCTGAAGAAATTCGAGAAGCTCAAGCCGACGCGCGGCGCGGACACATTCACCGCGGCGACCGAGCTCGGACATTCCGATGCTCCGCCCACTTACATATATTTCGGCGGCAATCACGAGCGTCCGCTCGACGAGGTGCAGCCGGCCTTCCCCGAGGCTTTCGCCAATGGCGAGACCCCTGCGATCACGCCGACGGCTGCCTCCTCCGGCCGCCGCACGGCGCTCGCCAATTGGCTCACCAGCCCGAGCAATCCCTTGACCGCGCGCGTTTTCGTGAATCGCGTCTGGAACGAATATTTCGGCAAGGGCATCGTCGGCACGGTCAGCGATTTCGGCAAGGCCGGCGACAAGCCGACCAATCCCGAGCTGCTCGACTATCTCGCCAATAGCTTCGTCGATGGCGGCTGGAGCATCAAAAAGCTGCACCGCGAGATTCTCTTGTCGAGCGCCTATCGGCAATCTTCCGCGCATCGTGACGATGTCGCCGCCGCCGATCCGGAGAATAAGCTGCTCGCCGTCTTCCCGCGCAAGCGACTCGACGCCGAGCAGATTCGCGATTCCTTCCTGCAGGCGTCCGGCCGTCTCGAGGGAGCGATCGGCGGTCCCGCGGTGTATCCGCCGCTGCCGGCCAATCTCAATGTCGGCCCGGCTTGGGAGGCGTCCAATGATCCGCACGAGATCAATCGGCGCAGCCTCTATATTTTCGCGCGGCGGAGCGTTCCCTATCCGCTGCTCGAGACCTTCGACCTCAACAATCCACAGCAGGCGCACAGCAAGCGCGACGTCACCACGACGCCGCTGCAAGCGCTGACGCTCGTCAATAATGATCTCGTCTTCCAATGGTCGCAGGCGCTCGCCGGCCGCGTCATTCGCGAGGCCGGCGCCGACGAGGGCGCGCGCTTGGAACGGCTCTATCAGATCCTGTTCTCACGCAGCCCCGACGCATACGAGAAATCGCTGCTCCACGCCTTTCTCGACGAGCATGAGAAGCTCATCGGAGCCAAGCCCTCCGACGGCAAATTCTCGATCGCCGTGCCGACAGGAAAAGACGTGAGCACGACCAATCCGATCCGCGCGTCCGCCTTCGTCGACCTCGTGCATACGGTCGCGAATTCCAATGAGTTCATCTACCGCTTCTGACAATCGCATCGATCATCTGGAAGAAAAGGAACGTCATCATGAGCAAGACGCGTCGAGAATGGCTGTTCAACGCCGGGTATGGCCTCGGCGGTGTGGCGCTGAACGGCTTCATGCCGGGCGGCGGCGTGTTCTCGGTTCCGCTCGCCCAGGCGGCGGCGACCTTCGTCGATCCACTGACGAAGAAGGCTCCGCATTTCGCTCCCAAGGTGAAATCGGTAATCTGGTTGCATATGGACGGCGCGCCGAGCACGCTCGATCTCTATGACTATAAGCCCGAGCTGGTGCGCCTCGCCGGCCAGGAGGTTCCCGAGTCCTTCCTGAAAGGGCTCCAGGTCACCACCTCCGGCGGCGCCGGCAAGCTCTTCGCCTCCAAGCGCACATGGAAGCAATATGGCCAGAGCGGCGCGTGGTTCTCGGACCTGCTGCCCAACCTCGCGCAGCACGCCGACAAGATCACCTTCGTCAAGTCGAGCGTCACGGTCGGCGCGACGCATGACATATCGATCCTGAAGCTCAACACCGGCGACGTCACGCCCGGCCGTCCGTCGCTCGGCGCCTGGATCACCTATGCGCTCGGCTCCGCCAATCCCGATCTGCCGCCCTATGTCGTGCTCTATAGCGGCAAGCGCGAGCCGCGCGGCGGCTCGGTGAATTGGAGCTCCGGCTTCCTGCCGGCGGTCTATCAGGGTACGGCCTTCCGTCCCGGCGCGTCGCCGATCCTCAATCTCGACAAGCCGGAGCTGATCGCCGCGGCTCAGCAGCGCGACAATCTCGATCTGCTGCGCAAGCTCAATGAGCACAAGTCCGGCGAGCAGCCGTCCGACACCGAGCTGCAGGCGCGCACGCGCTCCTATGAGCTCGCCTATCGCATGGAGACCTCGGCGCCGGAAGCCGTCGATCTCTCCAAGGAGACGGCGGCCACCAAGGCGCTCTATGGTCTCGATAATGACGCCACCAAGGACTACGGCACGGCGCTGCTGCGCGCGCGTCGTCTGGTCGAGCGCGGCGTGCGTTTCATCCAGGTCGTCTCCGGCCCCGTCGACGGCATCAGCGACGACAATAAGAACTGGGACGCGCATCGCAAGCTCGAGGAGAATCACGGCGCCAACACCCGGGCGATCGACAAGCCGATCGCCGGCCTGCTGGCCGATCTCGCGTCGCGCGGGCTGCTGGACGAGACGCTGATCGTTTGGACGTCGGAATTCGGCCGCACCTCCTATGGCCAGAGCGGCGACGGCCGCGATCATAACCCCTGGGGCTATACGCAGTGGCTCGCGGGCGGCGGCTTGAAGCACGGCCTCACCTATGGCGCGACCGATGAGATCGGCCTGAAGACCGTCGAGAATCCGGTCGACACCTATGATCTGCATGCGACCGTGCTGCAGCTGCTCGGCCTCGATCACCTGAAAACGATCTATCTGCGCGCCGGCCGCGCCGAGCGTCCGACGGTGGTCTATGGCAAGGTAGTCGGCGATCTCCTCGCCTGACCATCGCCCTTCGACGGAAAAATGCGCCCGCCCCAGAACCAGGGGCGGGCGTCTTTGTTTCCCGCGTCAATGGCCCGCGTAAGAACGGCGCGAGTCGTGAGATACGGGGAACGCGTGGAAGTCTGTGGCGGCGGCACGTTCGATCGCTCAGGCGTCGACAACAGCGTTTCAATTTTTCGCTTTCATGAGAATTCGAAGCACATCAATGTCCGCTCGGCGAATTATCGAGGCAAGTGCTCACGATTCCGTCCGACCCTTCGGCCGAGCTCGCGCAATAACCCACGTGCCTCCGGCGCCGCCCCCCAGTGGCACGGCTTCAGCGGCCCTGTCCTTGAAA
>NZ_LUUM01000003.1:0-15949 GCF_001644125.1 Methylosinus sp. R-45379 | reverse complement strand
TTCGGACCGACACTTAGAAGCGCGGTTTCGACGCTGTCTGTCGTCATGTAGGGAATGAGTGGCGTGAGCCCGCCAACAACATAGGCGAGTCCAATGGTCAGCGCGCTCGCCAGCGCTCGTCGCGGATCAGGCTTCTCCAGCCCGACCTCGAAGCGCATCATGAAATCGATCCACCGTTCCTTGTCGGCTGATATGGCGGCGACAAGCGATTTCAGCGGATCGCCGGTCAGGCCGTATCCTTGGAGAAGCTGCTCGATCTCGTGAATTTCATGGTCGCGCATGAGGTCGATCTCTCGACCTTCCCGCGCCGCCTCCGAGAGATAGTGTTGTGCGTCGGTCCGTGCGGCCAGAAAGCCTCCGAGACCCATTGCGATGGCGCCCGCGGCAATTTCGGCAAGACCGGCTGTCACGATCACGTCGGTGTTTGCGACCGCGGCCGACAGGCCCGCGGCAAGAGCGAAGGGCACGGTCAAGCCGTCCGCCATGCCGATCACGATATCGCGGACCATTTCCGTGGCGGTGAAGTGCTTTTCAACATGGGGCGTTATAGGCATCGATCGAGTTCCCGAGACAGCGCCAGCTTCGAGTAAGGGGCGATTATGACAGCAGATCAACGGCGATCGCATAGGATGCCTCGTCGAGAGACGAGGGCGCGATCTAGAGCCGCGGACTCTTGTCAGTCCGCCGAATTGCATTTACCGACCATTGAGTAGGAAGCGATCGGACCACTTGTCGCTGACTTCTCCGAAATGGGTTCCGGGGTCGTGTTCTTCGACGTTCAAAGCGAGGGAGCCCGCAGACAGTCGACCCGCGGCCGCGAGAACCGCATATGAAGCGACAACGCGATCCCTCTGGGCGACAATGAGTCCGATACGTGCGCTCAGCAATTCCCGCTGGGCGTTGCGAATATCGAGCGTGGCTCGCATGCCCGCCTTCGCCTCCTCCCGGACGCCGAATAGAGCGCGTTCCGCGGCTGCGATCTGTGCGCGAGCCGCGACGATCTGAGCTAATGCAGATTGTAGAGCGCCCCAATTCGAACGCATGGACGCCGTCAGCTCCGCGCGCGTCACATCCACGTCGAACCGTTTCTGTCCGGCGCTCTCCTTCGCTTGACGGACCCGAGCGGAGGTCGCACCGCCTGCGTAAATTGGAACCGACAGCCGACCGAGCACTTGCACGCCGACGGCTTGGTTGCTCCGCCCATCGACATCGGACTGCGTGAAGACATTCGCGACCATCGAGATGCTGGGCAAGAATTCCGCTTCAGCGATCCTGATAGCGAGATCGGCCACATCGGCATCATGCGCGGCGGCGAGAACGAGTGGATGCTCGCTCTGCGCCGCACGCTCCGCCTCCGCGAGCGACTTCGGCAACAAGCGATCGGCGGATCTCGCTGGGGCGAGCTCTTTCGGCTCACTCCCGATCACTTGCCTATAGGTCGCGATACTGGTGTCGAGCGTTGTGCGAGAGATCGCCGCCTGTGAGCGACCAGCGGCCAACCGCGCCTCGGCTTGTGCGATATCGGTCAGAGTGACTTGGCCGGCCGCCGCGCGCTCCTTCGTTTGGCGCAATTGCTCGTCGAGCACCGCCACATTGTTCCGATGGAGACCGAGAACCGCGGTATCTCGCAACACGTTCGTATAGGCGATGACGCCGTCGAGCAGAACGCGTTGCTCCGTGAACCGCAGACGCTGGCGAGCGGCGAACACGCCTGCTTCCGCGGCGTGGGTCGCATTGGTCGCCCTGAACCCGTCGAAAAGCAGCTGCTCGACGCTCAGCGTCGCAGAACGGGGTAAAGAACGCCCGGCCTGAATGCTCTGGACGTAACTCGGATCCCAGACATTGCCGTTGTTCACGTCGATCGCACTCGAAACGGATCACCGCTTTCCACCCAGTCTCCGATGTTCTTGCGCAATTCGGCGACCGTGCCGACCACCTTAGCGGCGATATGCCCGACTCGGTCGGTGTCAGCCGAAACAAGCGCAGGGACGTTGATGCGTCTCGTCAGGACGCCGCCGTGCACTGGTTGAATGGCGAATTCCGCCGCCGCGAACTGCTCCTCCGTCAATTTGATGAGTCCGTCGACCGGGTCCGACGCCTTTTGGGCGTCGATCACGGGCGATTTCGGCGCAAGAAGGTAACGGAGAGGTTCCGAGATCTGCGGAAAGTGAGAGCCGACGAATGCGCTCGCGACACCGACCGAAACGAGGGCGATCTTGCCTGGGGCGCGGGGCTCGGCGCGTCGTCGCCCGTGGATGCGGGATGTTCATGCTCTGGCCCGCCGACCCGCGCAGAACAGCATGAACGCAGCGAGGCGACGTTTGAACAACAGCATGTAGCTCGCGTGTGCGATGACGAAGCCGAGCAGGAATTTCGCCGACGCTTCGTGGACCTCGGTGATCCAGGATTCGTTTTTGTTGCTTTCACGGCGGTCGCGGTTCGCGATCGACGACGGCCCGACGTCGTGATTGCTTGACGTGCGCCGTTCCGAAGCTGAGGAAAAAGTGGTTTCTGCTCGGCGAGAGGGGGGAGACGAAGGCGGGCGATCCGCCAACACTCCGGTCACGACTGTCGAGACCAGCGCAAGAGCCACTCCCGAGAGGAGGAGCTTGCTCACCGCGGGGCGATCGAACCAGCGGACGTGGCCGAGTTCCGTGAACCCCGGAAAAAACCGAGAGATTCCGAGCTGGCGAGCCTCGACGACGCCCCAGATAATGCGGACGATCAGGATGAACGTCACGCCATAGCCGAGCCATTCGTGAATGGGGCCGAGTTCCCCGCTGACATAAGCCGATAGCGCCAGCCCTGCCAGGGCGGCATGATAAAGACGGATTTTTTCGGGAAGGGTCATTTCGGACTCCGTTCGAGGACGCCAATCGCAGGCCAAAGCCAGTTTCAACAGCTCTTGGGCTGCCGTGTTCGCGTCTCGCGTCGACCTTCGGGTTCGACGCCCAAAAGCCGTGGCGGCGCTGGGAGGAATTCCACCGTCGGCGCAGAGTGCGTTACGCGGTCTCGACTTGGCGCTGTGAAGGTGTGACGCATTGTCGTATTTTCTCACGGGGTCGAGGAGGGGCAGATCTGCGTCGACGGGGCGTGTTCTTACAGGACGAGACCTGTCGATCCGCTGTCGAGACCTGTCAGGGATTTGTCAGCTATCTCGCGCGATACAGGGTTCATGGGACGAGGAATCGGACATAGCTGTGCGGCCGCGCTGCTCCTGGGAACGGCCGTCGCCATGGGCGCTGGCGACGCCTTCGCTGTGGAGGAGCGCCTTCGGCGCGAAGATCACGACGTGGCTCGAGCAGCGCTCGAAAGGGGCGAAATTCTGCCGCTCGAGAAGATACTCGCCAGGGTGCGGGAGAGCGTTCGCGGTGACGTCGTCGGAGTCGAGCTGGAGCGAGACCGCGGCGCCTGGATATACGAAATCAAAATCATCGGCCCCGGCAGCGCTATGATCGAAGCGCGCGTCGATGCTCAAACGGGTAAAATCGTCAGGAGAGGCGACTGATGCGCGTCCTGCTCGCGGAGGACGACGAGCGTATCGCGCGAAACGTGAGCGCATCGCTGAACGAAGCGGGATATTTGGTCGATTGGGAAGCCGATGGCCAGGAAGCCTGGTTCAAGGGCGACACCGAGGATTACGCCGCGGCCATCCTCGATCGGGGCCTACCGAGCATGGACGGTCTCTCGATTCTCAAGAAATGGCGAGGCGGTGGACGCTCCATGCCGATTCTCATACTCACGTCTCGCGACAGCTGGCTCGAGCGCGTGGACGGGATCAATTCGGGAGCCGACGATTATTTGCCGAAGCCTTTCCGAATGGAAGAATTGCTTGCGCGACTGCGAGCCATCGTGCGTCGATCCACCGGCTTGTTTGCGCCCATCGTTACCGTAGGAGATCTGAATCTGGACACGCGTCAGATGCGGGTCAGTCTGAACGGAGAGCCCGTATCTCTCACGCCGCAGGAATACAGGCTGCTCAGCTATTTGATGCACCACTCCGGCCGAGTGGTGCCGAATGCGGAGTTGTTGGATCAGCTTTTTTCCCATGACTGCGACAAGACCGAGAACGCGGTCGAGGTCTTGGTCGGACGCGTGCACAAAAAAGTCGGTTCGGAGCGCATCGAGACGCGACGTGGATTCGGCTACATTGTCGGCGGCGGCAAATGAGGGCAAAGTCGCTTCGGCTGAGGTTGTCGATTGCCGCGTCCCTTTCTCTTTGCATCGCTCTGGTTCTCGCGGGCGTCGCGCTGGTGGCGTTGTTCGAACGATATGTGATACGTCGCGTCGGCGTCGAGCTCGACACTTACATTCGGCAATTGGCGGCGAATGTGTCGATAGAGCCCGACGGAGCTCTGCAACTCGGCAGACCGCTCGCGGATCCACGCTTCGACCAGCCGCTCAGTGGTCTCTATTGGCAAAACGTCGAGGATGGAGCCGGCGTCAAACTGCGGTCGCGCTCCCTTTGGGACCACGTCATCGATCTGCCGAATGACGAGATCGAGCCTGGAATCGCCCACCATCACGACCTCGCCGGGCCGAAGGGCGAGACTCTATTTCTGGGGGAACGCCGCGTGAATTACGCGACGGAGGGAGGCAGACGGCGCTTGCGGATCACCGCCGCCGTCGACCGCAACGAAATTCTAGAGGCGAGAACGGAGTTTGCTGGCGATATGGCTGTTTCGCTCGCGGTGCTGGCGCTCATTCTGTTGGCGTCGTCATGGGGGCAGATCGCGGTCGGCCTGAGGCCGTTAGAGGCGCTTCGGCGGAACGTCAACGCGGTTCGAGTAGGAGAGAAGAAGTCGATTACAGTCGATGGCCCCGAGGAGATCATGCCTTTGGTGGCCGAAGTGAACTCCCTGCTGGAAGCGAAAGCGAAAGCGGTCGAGAGCGCCAAGGCGCGCGCCGCCAATCTGGCGCACGCCCTGAAGACGCCTCTCGCCATTCTCGCGACGGATGCGGAACGGCTCCGAAAGGATGGTCGAGATGAAATCGCCGACGAGCTCCAGGAGCTTGCGTTCGGCATGCGGCGTCACATAAATCGAGAGCTGTCGCGGGCGCGGTTGCAGTCGCTCGCTGGGTCGCCTGTCCAATCGACGCCTCTTCGAAACGTGGTGGAAAGCTTGACGAGAGCGTTCATGCGAACGCCGCGTGGCGGCGCTCTGTCCTGGCGATTGGACATTCCTGCGGATGTGACGATCGGCATGGGCGTCGAAGAAGCCACGGAGCTGTTTGGCGCGCTCCTGGAAAATGCGGTCAAATGGGCGGCCACGGAAGTCCACGTATCGGCGGAACGCGAAGGCGTGTTGTCGATCCTCGTCGAGGACGACGGCCTAGGAATTCCCCCCGAAAAGCTCGTCGAGCTCGGACAACGTGGCGTTCGACTCGACCAAAAGACCGAGGGCGCCGGGCTCGGGCTCTCGATCTCGTCGGACATCGTCGACGCCTATGGCGGACAAATTCGCTTTGGGACGCGCAGCCCTCATGGGTTTCAGGCGATCATCACACTGCCGGCATGATGGCGCTCAGAAGCATTTGTTCGCCTTCAGCTCGTAGACCCAGGCGGCGCACTCGTTCTGGCGCCCGCCGTGCTGCCTCATGCAATTATTGTAATTCGTTTCGATCGCCAGACACAATGCGACTTTGGGATCGGCCTGCGGGACGAAGCGGCGCCTGTTTTGGTCTTCATCGTAATCACGCGGCCCTTCTTGGCTTCGGCGCCATTCTTCATACTCGCGCCGGCGGTGTCGCTCGCGCCATTCCTCGCGCATCTCGTCGAGGCGGGCGCAAGCTTCTTCGTCGCCATGCTCGCAATCCTCGTGAAGGCGATGCATATAGTCTCTTCGGCGGTCCTCCTCTTCCTCTTGGGCGCGTGCCAGAGTAGGGGCCATCGTTACGATCAACCCGACGACAATCGCTTGTGTCCATTTCATGGATCGGCCTTTTCCACCGTACTGAAGGGACCACGCGACCCTCCTTTGAAACCATATAGATGGTGTCCAATTGACGAGTTATTAACGATCTCATCGTCGGGCTTTTTACGTCTATCATTACAATTGCTGTCGATTTCCGTCGAGATTTGACCCAGGATTTCCATTGAGAAGTGACCCGGGTTGAAGATGGCTTGCGGGTCAGTCGGTCGTCATGTTTTGGTCTTCTACTTTGCTGGTTTGTCCGCCTTCGCCGAGCTGTTCTTAAACCGGAAGCTGTCGTTCCCGGTTTCGAGGATGTGGCAGCGGTGAGTGAGGCGATCGAGCAGAGCCGTCGTCACCTTGGCGTCGCCGGAGACGGCGGCCCATTCGCCGAAGCTCAGATTCGTCGTGATGATGACGCTGGTCCGCTCGTAGAGCTTGCTCAGCAGATGGAACAGCAGCGCCCCCCTGGAGCCGCTGAACGGCAGGTAGCCCCGAGCGCGAAGCCGCCGCCGCAATCTGACACGATGATTTTTTGAGCGGGCGAAGGATTTGCCCCCTCGACCCCAATCTTGACCAGGTTGCGTGCCGCGTTTGGCGTAGCCAGCGGAACAATCCAATGTCGCCGGTCTTGTATTGGCCGTACATTATGGCGAGGAGAAAAAGGTCATGACGGACGCCGCATCCAGACTTGGTGGGAGACGCACCCGAGCAGAGCGATTGGAGGCCCGTGTCACCGCCGAGCAAAAGAACCTGATCGAGCGAGCGGCGGCCCTGCAAGGACGGTGCGTCACCGATTTCGTGCTGACCAGCGTCCAGGACGCCGCCCGGAGAGCTATCGAGGAACATGATCAGCTGTCGCTCTCGGTTCGTGACAGCGAAGCATTCGTCGATGCGCTGCTCAACCCGAAGCCGGTCAATGATCGTCTTCGTGATACGGTACGCCGCTATCGCGAGCGAACCGGCTTTTGACGCGTGCCTGCCGGAAAAGACGAGAAGCTCTACGTGGAGCCGCTGGCTTCTGGCCATGACAGATCGGGATTCGAGAGCGCCGTGGAGGTGCTCGACCGATATTTTCGGACACAGTCCGGTCAGGACGCGCGAAAGAACATGGCCGCGCCCTTCGTTCTGGCGCTGCCCGACGGGACGATCGCGGGCTACTACACGCTTTCGTCGACCTCCGTGCAACTCGCCGAGCTGCCGGAGCAGCCCCTGCGGAAGCTGCCGAAATATCCGCGCGTGCCGGCGACGCTCATGGGCCGGCTCGCGGTCGATCGGCGGCTACAAGGGAAGGGATACGGGCCGGTTTCTACTCGCCGACGCTCTCTACCGATCTGCCCGGAGCGAGATCGCCTCGTTCGCGCTGATCGTGGATGCGAAGGACGATAGCGCCCGCCGCTTCTACGAACGAGAGAGCTTTCTGCCGTTCCCCGAACAGCCCATGAAGCTGTTTCGGGCGATGGCGGACGTAAAGCGGCTTTTCGCATGAGCGGCGACGGGAGTGAACGGCAGTCGGCGGACGAAATCGCATGCCGATGGGCGCCCGAAATTCGCGCCAAGGAGAGGAGCGGCGTGTTCCAGTGCGGCCTGGCGAGCAGGAAGAAAAAGAGAACAATCCCTGCACACGGTGTGCATGCGGCGCATATTACCTATTTGAAAATACGGATATATTAGTCCAGTCCAGCATAGGCGCTACGGAGAATCTAATATCTTGATTTATAGGCGATATCATCCTGGTCTCTAGGCCGTGGCGGCTGTGCGCGCATTCTGCGACGCCTCGATACGACATTTTCGTCCTTTTTCGACAGCGTCGTCTCATTGGCGCTGCGCGCCGCGCGAGCTGATCCTTATGCGGCCCTTACGCCCGACGGGGCAAATCCGAATAGCCTCCTTACGCGCTCTGCAGGCATATCCCGAGCATTGTCGAAAGGGAGACTGACCATGCTCGACCTCGTCTATCTCGGCCTCGGCGCCTTTCTCTTCGCGCTGATGGGCCTTTATGCGCGCGCCTGCGGGCGGCTCTGAAACGGGAGCGAATGATGTTCGAACCGATCATCGGCCTGGGCGTCGCCGTGCTGCTCGGCGCCTATCTCCTCTACACGCTCCTTCATCCCGAGAAGTTCTGAGCCGAGCGTCTCGGGCTCCGCAAAGGAAACGATCATGAACGCCATTGGCTTGGCGCAAATCGCCGTCGTGCTGGCAACCGTCGTCTTCGCCGCCGTGCCGCTCAGCGCCTTCATCGCTCGCGTGCTCGCTGGCGAGCGCAATGTTCTGACGCCCGTTCTGCTGCCCGTGGAGCGTGTCTTCTACAAGCTTTCCGGCGTCGATCCGGCGCGTGAGCAGAGCTGGCTCGTCTATACGAGCGCCATGCTCGCCTTCAGCGTCGTCGGCTTCGCATCGCTCTATGCGTTGCAGCGCCTGCAGAATGTGTTGCCGCTCGATCCGCAGGGCTTCGACCCTGTCCCGGCCGATCTCGCCTTCAACACCTCGATCAGCTTCATCACCAACACCAATTGGCAGAACTACTCTGGTGAGACGACGATGAGCCATCTCGTGCAGATGCTCGGGCTCACCGTTCATAACTTCCTCTCCGCTGCGACTGGCCTCGCAATGGCCTTCGCGCTGGTGCGCGGCTTCGCGCGCGCGGAATCGCCGACGGTCGGCAATTTCTGGGTCGATCTGACCCGCGGGACGCTCTATGTGCTGCTGCCGCTGTCGATCGTCGTCGCGCTCGCGCTGGTCGCGCTCGGCGTTCCGCAGACGCTTTCAGGCTCGGTTGAAGCGACGACGCTCGAGGGCGCCAAGCAGGTGATCTCGATCGGCCCGGTCGCGAGCCAGGAAGCGATCAAGGAGCTCGGCACCAATGGCGGCGGCTTCTTCAACGCCAATTCGGCGCATCCATTCGAAAGCCCGAACGCGATTTCCAATCTCCTCGAAATATGGGCGCTGCTCGTCATTCCCTTCGCGCTCGCCTTCGCCTTCGGCCGCGCCGTGCTGGATTTTCGGCAAGGCCGCGCGATCGCCATCGCTATGCTCATCGTGCTCGTCTGCGGCGTGCTCATCGCCTATTGGGCGGAGGCCGCCGGCAATCCGCTGCTGACGTCGATCGGCGTCGATCCTTCGCCCGGCAATATGGAAGGCAAGGAGGTGCGCTTCGGCGTCGCCACCAGCGCGCTCTTCGCCGCAGCGACGACAGGCACCAGCACCGGCGCTGTCAATTCGATGCATGACTCCTTCATGCCGATCGGCGGCCTCGTGCCCTTGTTCAACATGCTGATGGGCTCGATCGCGCCGGGCGGCGTCGGCGCCGGCCTCTATGGCTTCCTCGTGCTCGCGGTCGTCGCGGTCTTCGTCGCCGGCCTCATGGTCGGCCGCACGCCGGAATATCTCGGCAAGAAGATCGAGGCGCGCGAGATGAAGCTCGCCATGCTCGCCGTGCTGATCTATCCGCTCTGCGTGCTCGGATTCTCCGCGGCTTCCGCGCTGCTGCCGGGCGCGCTCGCGAGCTTGAACAACGCCGGCCCGCACGGCCTGTCGGAGATCGTCTACGCCTTCGCCTCGACGACCGACAATAACGGCTCGGCCTTCGCGGGCCTTTCCGGCAACACGCCTTGGTACAACACGGCGCTCGGCATCGCGATGACGCTCGGACGTTTCGCCTATGTCATTCCCGTGCTGGCGATGGCCGGCTCCTTCGCCGCGAAGAAAAAGGCGCCGGCGTCGCGCGGCACATTCCCGACGCATGGGCCGTTGTTCATCGGCCTGCTGCTCGGCGTCATCGTCGTGCTCTATCTGCTGCAATATTTCCCGGCGCTCGCGCTCGGTCCCGTCGTCGAGCATCTGCTGCTCGCCGCCGGCAAGACCTTCTGATCCGGAGATCAACGCAAATGTCGTCCAAAGTCGCTGCTCCTGGCCTGCTCGATCGGGCCATCATCGGCCGCGCGGCGATCGACGCTCTCATCAAGCTCGATCCGCGCCGGCTGGCGCGCAATCCGGTGATCTTCGTCACCGAGGCGGTTTCGGCCGTCGTCACCCTCTTGTTCATTCGCGATCTAATCGCGAATGACGGAAGCGCGCTCTTCTCCGGCCAGATCGCCGCCTGGCTGTGGTTCACAGTCCTCTTCGCCAATTTCGCGGAGGCCGTGGCGGAAGGCCGCGGCAAGGCGCAGGCCGATGCGTTGCGACGCACGCGCACGGACACGAAAGCCAAGCGAACCAAAGGCGGATCGCGCGACTACGACATCGTCTCGGCGCTGGAGCTGAAGCTCGGCGACGTCGTGCTCGTCGAAGCCGGAGACCTCATCCCCGGCGACGGCGAGGTCGTCGAGGGCGTCGCTTCCGTCAACGAGTCGGCGATCACCGGCGAGTCGGCGCCGGTCATTCGCGAGGCGGGCGGCGATCGTTCCGCCGTCACCGGCGGCACCACTGTGTTGTCCGATTGGGTGCGGGTGAAGATCACCGCAGCGCCCGGCTCGACCTTCATCGATCGCATGATCGCGCTCGTCGAAGGCGCCGAACGGCAGAAGACGCCGAACGAGCTCGCGCTGTCGATCCTGCTGTCGGGCCTGACGATCATCTTCCTGATCGTCTGCACGACGCTGTGGCCGCTCGCCAATTATTCGGGAACCGTGCTGTCGCTCACCGTGCTCATCGCTCTGCTCGTCTGCCTCATACCGACGACGATCGGCGGCCTCTTGTCGGCGATCGGCATCGCCGGCATGGATCGCCTCATCCGCTTCAATGTCATCGCGACGTCCGGTCGCGCGGTGGAGGCGGCGGGCGACGTGGACACGCTGCTGCTCGACAAGACAGGCACGATCACATTCGGCAATCGCATGGCGGATGAGCTCATTCCTGTCGGCGGCGTCGGCGAGCATGAGCTCGCGGAGGCCGTGCTGCTCGCCTCCCTCGCCGATGAGACGCCGGAGGGACGCTCCATCGTCGCGCTCGTCAAGAGCCGCTATGGCCTCGCCGCTCCCGCTCCCGGCGCCGATGCGCGCGTCGTTCCTTTCTCGGCGCATTCCCGGATCTCTGGTCTCGATCTGCCGGGCCGCTCGCTGCGCAAGGGCGCCGTCGACGCAATTCTCGCGCAGACCCAATCGATCGTGGACCGTGCCGATATCGGCGGCGCAGGGGCGAGCGGCGCGATCGCCGAAATTCTCCAGCGCGCCGCCGTCTCGCCAATACGCGCGCCGGAGGATTTCACGCGCGCGGTGGAGCGCATCTCGCGCGCCGGCGGCACGCCGCTCGCCGTCAGCGAGAACGGACGCTTGCTCGGAGTCGTGCATCTGAAGGACATCATCAAGCCAGACATAAAGGCGCGCTTCGCCGAGCTGCGCGCCATGGGGATAAAGACGGTGATGGTGACGGGCGATAATCCGGTCACGGCGGCGGCCATCGCCTCGGAAGCGGGCGTCGATGATTTCATCGCGCAGGCGACGCCAGAGGACAAGCTGACCTATATTCGCAAGGAGCAGCAGGGCGGCCGCCTCATCGCAATGTGCGGCGACGGCACCAATGACGCGCCGGCGCTCGCGCAGGCCGATGTCGGCGTCGCCATGCAGACCGGCACGCAAGCGGCGCGCGAGGCTGGCAATATGGTCGATCTCGACAGCGATCCGACCAAGCTTATCGAGATCGTCGCCATCGGCAAGCAGCTGCTGATGACGCGCGGCTCGCTGACGACCTTCTCCATCGCCAATGACGTCGCCAAATATTTCGCCATCATCCCAGCGCTGTTCGTCGTGACCTATCCAGAGCTCGGCGCGCTCAATGTGATGAAGCTCGTCTCGCCGCAATCGGCGATCCTCTCCGCGGTGATCTTCAATGCGCTGATCATCATCGCGCTGATACCGCTGGCGCTGAAAGGCGTCGCCTATCGGCCGATCGGCGCCGCCGCCTTGTTGCGGCGGAATCTGCTGATCTACGGTCTCGGCGGCGTCATTATTCCCTTCGTCGGCATCAAGCTGATCGACATGATCGTGTCGATCCTGCATCTCGCGTGAAGGAGCTTCTCATGCTCACCCAAATTCGTCCTGCGATCGTGATGATCGTTCTCTTCACCCTTCTGACCGGCCTCGCCTATCCTCTGGCGATCACCGGAATCGCGCAGCTCGCTTTCCACGACGCGGCCAATGGCAGCCTCATCGAGCGCAAGGGCGTCATCGTCGGCTCGCGTCTGATCGGTCAAAGATTCGTCGCCGATAATTACTTCCACGGCCGTCCTTCGGCGACGAGCGCGCCAGATCCGAATGACGCGAGCAAGACGATCGACGCGCCTTACAATGCGGCGAATTCCGGCGGCTCCAATCTCGGCCCGACCTCGCAAAAGCTCGTAGAACGCGTGAACGCGGCGATCGAGGCGGAGTTCGCCGCCGGGCGCATCGATGTGGTCGCGGCGGATGCGGTGACGACATCGGCCTCCGGTCTCGATCCGCACATCTCGCCGCAATATGCGCTGGCGCAGGCGGCCGCAGTCGCCGCGGCGCGCAAGCTGCCCGAGAGCCGCGTGCGCGCCTTGGTCGAAAGTCGGATCGAGCAGCGCGCCGCCGGCTTTATCGGCGAACCGCGCGTCAATGTGCTGGAGCTCAATCTGGCCTTGGACGAGTTGCATTGACGGCGTCGGCGACCTCGGTCGTCGGGTTCCCGTCTATCCGAGGCGCGGCGGCTCGTCGCGCCTCGCGCATTTTTCGCATTGGCTTCGTCAAAGTCGGCGGTTCATCATGCGACGGCGGAAAGTCGCGAGCGCACAGACGTGAGCGGCCGATAGCGCGCCGGCCTCAGCGTCTGCGAGACTTCGTCGGAACGCGCTTTTTAGACGGCGTCTTCGCCACCGGCGCCTTTTTCGGCGCCGTTCGGCGAGGAGCTTTCGCTGGACCCTCCTTTTTCGGCTCCGGCGCGGCGCTCGGCTCGTCGGCGAGGCAGGCCGCGAGAACCCGTGCGATCAAGGGCCGCGTCTTGGCGCTATTGGCGTCCTGCAGCGCTTGCGCTCCCAAGACTTCGCGAAAGATCGCCATTCCGACGAGGCAGGCGTTGAACAAGGTTGCGCGCTCGATCGTCGATGCTCCCTCGAGAGCGGCGGCGACCGGGCCGATGAACTCGGTCAAGCTGCGGGCGCGCAATACCTCCCGCGCTTGTGGATTGGTCAGCGAGCGCACGACGATCTGAAGCGTTTCGTTCTGGCTCGCGCTGAAAAACCCGTCCGTGAAATCCTCGCTGAGGCGGCCGGCGTCGAGCGTCGATTGCGACTCGGCCTCCTTGGAGGTCGAGAGGACGGCCGAGAAGAGCTGCTCCTTCGAGCCGAAGGCGCGGTGGACCAGCGCGACATCCACTCCGACCTCGGCGGCGATTTCACGGAGCTTCACATCCTCGTAGGAGGCTATCGAGAAACGCGCGCGCGCCGCCTCGAGTATGCGCCGCCGTGTGATCTCTCCGCCGCGCTTTTCCTGAAGCTCAGCCAGCGTCGCCATATCGATCCGCCTCCCGTTTCCGCGCAGATTATTCGTCTTCTGACGATGGTCAAATGGGGCTGGAAGGCGCGAGTGTCAACATTGTTGTGTCAACAGCGTTGACATTCTGCCGGTCTCGCGTATTTTCTTCCTCGGCTGCTCGGAGGGAGTCGGAGCGCAGGGGATCGGAAACATGATCGTGAAATATTCGACAGCTTTGACGCGGGCGCTTTTCGTCCTGGCCGCGAGCGCAGGCGCCGCGCCGGCGGCCGATCTTCCTTATATGAAGCCGTCTTTTGCGTTCGAGGCGCCGCCGCCCGCCTTCACCTGGACGGGCCTCTACGGCGGCCTCAACGCCGGCGGCGCGGTCGGCGAGGGAGTCGGCGCCGGCGCCTATGCCGACAAATCGCCGAGCGGCGTCGTCGGCGGCGGCCAGCTCGGCTTCAATTATCAGCTGTCGCCTCGCTTCGTCATCGGCGCCGAGAACGACTTTCAGGCGTCGAGCCTGAAGGCGCGAGACGACAGCCCCTATCATCGGGATGCGACGCTGCCGTGGTTCGGAACGGCGCGCGGCCGCGTCGGCTTCGCGCTCACGGAGCCGCGCTTGCTGATCTACGGCACGGGCGGCATGGCCTTCGGCGAGCCGAAGATCGCCGGTGACGGCAAGCTGCGCATCGGCTGGACGGCGGGCGGCGGCGTGGAATGGGCTTTCGCGCGGAAATGGTCTGCGAAGCTCGAATATCTCTACACGGATCTCTACCGGGATCTGCGGAAGGATGTCGCCGATCGTCACGCACGATTCCACACCATTCGCGTCGGCGTGAACTATCACTTCGATTTGTTCTCGCAGCCGTGACGACATGCAGGCGGGGACGAGCTCGTGACGCGACGCATCCTTCTTCTCGATTCCGATCGGCCCGACGAAGCGCTCGAGGTCGACATCCTCGCCCGCGATGAGGTTGTGCTCGCTGTCGCCGTGCCGAACACGATCGTGAGCTTCGATCTGATACGCGGAGATGATCGCGCGCCCTATCGCGGACGGCTCGGCGGCCGCAGCTTCTCGTTCGCCGCCGCCACGCCGGACGGGTCGAAGTCGGAAAGCGCCTCGGCGCGGCCGAAGACGTCGACTCCGGCGCGTTCCCGCGAGCCTCGAAATTCGAGCCCGAACGATCACGCGGCGACGCAATCGAGCGGCGTTGGACGCAAAGGAGTATTATTGTATGGCGGCACTGGATAAAATGCTGCGACCGACAGTCGCGCTGCTCTGCCTCGGAACGAGCGCTTGCTCGAGCGTGGATCCCATCGCCTATTCCGGGCTTCCATCCTCGGCGCATTTGCAGCCCAATCGGCAGGACGACGCCAAGCGCATTCCGTTTCGCTATGCGGCTACGACCGATTGGCGCGCCTATAACAGGCTCGTCATCGATCCCGTCGCGATCTATCGCGGCTCCGATCATCAGTTCGGCGATATGGCGGAAGCCGACAAGGCGTCGCTCGCCGAGCATATGCAGAGCGAGTTCGCCGAGAAGCTGAGGAGCCGCTTCACCATAGCGGACCGGCCGGGCGCGAATACGCTGCGGCTGAAATTGACATTGACCAGCGCCGTCACGAGCACGCCCGTGCTCAGCACGATCTCGCGCTTCGATCTCGCGGGCGGTCTCTACAATGGCGTGCAGACCGTGCGTGGCGGCGAAGGGCTGCTGACCGGCTCGGTGTTCTATGCGGTAGAGATACGCGATGCCTCCGACAATCGATTGCTCACGGCTTTCGTCGCCAAGCAATATCCCAGCCCGCTGAATATTCCGGCGAGCGTCGGCGCGCTATCGGCGGCGCGGACGGGGATAGAGAAGGGCGCGGAAGATCTTCGGGAGCAGCTGTCGCGGGCGGCGAAATCGTGACTCCGCGCCAATGTCGATCGGCGCGCAGTTCGTCGTCGGCGCGCAGCGCGATTTTTCTTTCGATGTCACGGGCGGGGGCTTTCGACACATGCGCATGAGGAGACGAGCATGGATGCGATCACCATTCGACGCGGCTTCGATATTCTCGATCTGACGCCGCGCATAGGCTCTTCGATCGAGATGGATGTCGCGGCGCTGACGCGCGGCGAATATGCGGCGGAGATCCGCGACATTCTGGAACGACGCGGCGTGATCGTGTTTCCGCGACTTCACCTCGATGACGCGCAGCAGCTCGCTCTCTCCCGCACGCTCGGCGAGATCGTTCTCCTGCGCGGCGACGGGCTTCTGCCGATCACACTCGATAAGAAGGTCGACGCATTCGCGGCCGAATATTTGAAAGGTTCGTTCTTTTGGCATTTCGACGGCGCGAGCGACGACGTTCCGGCGCGTGCGGCGATATTGAATGCGAAGCGTTTGTCATCCGTCGGCGGTCAGACCGAATTCAGCAATTGCTATGCCGCCTGGGACGAGCTGCCGGTCTCGGTCAAAACCTCGATATTAGGGCTTCGTGTCGTCCATAGCGTCGAAGCGGCCCAGTGTCTCGTGAACCAAACGCCCACGGATGACGAGCTGCGCCGATGGCGAAGTCACGAGCCGAAGACGCATCCGCTGGATCGTGCCCCTGGAGATG